>CAYWIQ010000268.1:0-3315 GCA_964458405.1 uncultured Chromatiaceae bacterium | reverse complement strand
GCCGATGGTCGCCCCCTTCATCGGCCCCTTCATGGCGCCGGGTCCGCAGCCGGTACAGATATCCAAACCACGCAGGCCCAGTTCATAACCCACTTCCTTGGTGTAGTCGTATTCCTTGCGCTGGATGGAATGGCCACCCCAGCACACCACCAATTTGGGGTCGCTCAACGGGCGTAGGATATCGGCGTTGCGCAGGATATGGAACACCGCATTAGTGATGCCGTCCGAGGAATCGAGGTCGAACTTGGGATTGTCGTTGATCTCGTCACTGACGTAGACCACGTCGCGCAGCACGGCGAACAGGTGCTCATTAATCCCCTTGATCATCTTGTTGTCGACGAAGGCGTTGGCCGGTGCGCCGGTGACTTCCAGCTTGATGCCCCGTTCTTCGGGGATGACCCGGATGTCGAATGATTTATAACGCTCCAGGAGTTCCTTGCCATCGTCCAGGGAATTGCCGCAATTAAGGACGGCCAGGGAACAATTGCGAAAGATGTTATATAAGCCGCCTTGACTGGTATCCAGCAGTTTACCCACTTCGAGTTTGGACAAAACTTCCAGACGGCCGGCCGGGTGTATACAAGCATCAACGACATCATACTTCATAGCAACGTGCGATCCTTGACGCGCCGCCGGGCAGGGCGGACATTGGCGGTTTATTGTGATAAATCGGTTTCACCTATTTGTTATCGGCAAAACCGATCAAAACCGCACGTAGGTCCCCTTTCAAGATCTTATTCATCTGATCCATGGCGCGGTGCCGGGCGTCGCTCTTCGACAAGGCCGAACTCTTGATATTCCAACGTTGCGTGCCGCGCACCTTGTTATCACGGTCGCTGAGCGAAAGCTCCAAGGTGCCTTTTTGCCAGTACCAGCCTTCCCGTTGCTCGATTTCGCCGTTGTCGAAGGCGGCCGTCAGGGTGAATTGGGCTTGATCGGGACTCTTCAGAGTAAACCCCGCCGCCGACACCGCGCCGTCCAGGACGGCGTGAACCGCGTCACTGTCGGGGCCCGTGGCGCGGGTCGCGAGGGTAAGATCCTGAATCAAATTTTCCCGCTCGCTACGTAACTGCGCCAAGGGCCAGGGTGACGGAATACCGCGGCCGGTAACGTCGACCACCTGCAGGGAACGTTGGGCGCTGGCCCGTTCAATTTGCGCCTCCACGGCGCGACTGGCGGCGGCGATGCGCTTCAGCGGATCCTTTTCCTGGTTCGCCTTGTCCACGTAGATCCGGGTGGCGTTATCCAGTCTGTCGATATCGTCGCGCAGGGTCTGTGCCGCTTGCAGGCGGCGCAACACCGCCAGAGCATAATGCGTTCCGGTTTGCGGATCGGTCCACAGGTCGGCGATCTCGATACCGCGGATCACACGCTGGGCGCGGGTTTTGACGTTACGCGAGATCTGCAACTGTCCTTTGGATTCGCTTGCACCGTTGGCGCCGGTCACCCGTTCGAAGGTCTGCATATCGGAACTCTCCGCCGTGATCCCCACCTCGAAGGCCTTGGCCAGATCGGCGCGGGCGCGATCCTTGGCATTATCGAGTTCCGCCGCCGAACCGCGCCCGATCAGGTACTGGCTGGCGGGATAGCGCGCCGAGACGCCATTGACCCAGTCCGGCGGTTGCTTACCGTTGTCCTTGGTGGTGGCGCAGGCAGTCAGTAACACCGCCATCACCACCGCCGCCATCATACGGGATGTTGTCATAAGGTGAGTTGTCATCGTCTCCTCAACGGGTAGTTGGGGATCAGGTCATCCGCCATGATCCAATTCAGGCTGATAAAGTGTTTATCGTGTTTGGCGATGTCCACATCGTATTCCTTGTTCGCCACCTCATTGCCCAGGCGGTCCAGCAACGCCACCCGCAGGTGATGGTGTCCGGCCGCAAGCGGCAGCCGCGCCAGGCAGATCCGATTGGGTAAGGTAGACCAACTGCGGGTATCGGCGCGATCGGTAATGGTATTGGCCAGATTCACCAGCAGACCCAGGGCATCGTTACGCTTATCGACTTCCTTGCTCTCCTTGGTCTTGATGACCGCGCGGGCAATGGCGCGGGCCAATATAGCCGGTTTCTGTTTAGCCAGGGCGTCCTTGGCCAGGGCATCGACGTTCTCCACCAAATCGGTGGTAACACTGGTCCCGTCCACGCTCAGCCGCGCCGCCACTACGGTGGCACGACGATCTTCATAGGCGGGCATGGCCACCGTTACCAATTGTCCCGAGTCGGTTACCGCCCTGACCTCGATGGAACGCTTGAGCGGCGCCAAACCGGAGTTGAGCAGGAAGATCAGCTCGCCGTCATCGCCGGGGATCTCCGGCGCCGATTTAATATCGAATTTTTCCCGATAGCGCTTGGCCTCGTCGTCGAGATCGGTCTTGTCGGCCAGTCGGATCAAATCGGACTTGAGCTCCTGCGGCACCGGCATGTCGAGCTGATGGGGATAACGCCGGTAGGCGTCATAGGCTTGCCGGTAGGCGATCATGGCGTCATCCCATTCCCCAAGATCCTCGTAAATGATCCCCGTCAAATAGCGGGCGAAACCATCCTCGAAATTGGAGTTGTCCCCATGCTGCTTGAGCTTCACATCCAACTGCAAGGCCTCCACCCGTGCCTGGTCGGGTTGATTCATGGCTAGATAATTCAAGGCCTCGAAGACATGGATCAATACCTGCTCGTAATAGTCCCCCGTATAACTGCGCATCATGTCGTTGACAGTCAGCGCCCCGCCCTGTTCGCTGACACTGATAGCCGACAGTTGGCTGATCAGCGTCTTGGCCGACTCGAAGGCGGCGTTGCTGCCTTGGTAGTCGCCGGCCATGCGCAGCAACATGGCACGGTTGAGCAAGTAAAGCACCTTATCCTTGCTCGCCTTCGCCGCATGCTTATCCAGCACCGCCAAGGCCTTGTCCGGCTTGCCGTTGCTGATGTCGGTCTCCATGCGGCCGACCCAATCGCTGTAGGTGGCGCAACCGCTCAAGGCGGCGGCGAATAACAAGGCGCAACCCAGCGCCGCAATCTTCTTACCTATCACGGTCACCCTTCAAGCGGTCCGGCCCGCTGTCAGAAACGCAAGCTCGCCTTGGTAACGAATTTCTTGATCTTCTTCTGCCCCACCCAAACGATGCGGTTGTCCGCCAGACTGATCAGACTCAGATCCACTTGGTAGTAGCGGACCTGCTCCTTGCCCTCGGTATCGAGGATGGTATTGATCTGGCCCTTGAGCATAAAATCGGCGCCCAGCTCCATGCCCATGGCCTTACGCGTGTCTTCGCGGGCATTGATGTCCTGATCCTTGCGTTCCTCGCGAATATCCTGG
>CAYWIQ010000267.1:0-3323 GCA_964458405.1 uncultured Chromatiaceae bacterium | reverse complement strand
TCCTCTTCGGCGCCAGCGGCGATCTTTCCCGGCGACTCATCGTCCCCGCTCTTTTCAACCTCTATCTGGACGGGCAATTACCGCAACAATTCACGTTGTGGGGGATCGGCCAAAAATCCTGGCGTGACGACGAGCTGATCTCGCATCTACATCAAGGTGTCACGGAACATTCCCGCCGCGGCGCTCCTTCCAAAGAGACGTGGACGGCATTCGCCGCCAATATCCGCTATCTCAGCGCAGACCTGACCGACGACGCCAGTTATGTACAACTTAAGGGGCGACTCGACGACGAACGGCCCGAGGCAGCGGATACCACGGAGCGGGTCTTTTATCTGGCCGTGCCACCCTCGTTGTTCCAGCAGGTGGCGCAAGGTCTGGGCAAGGCCGGCCTTAACATGAATCGCCAAACGGCAAGGGTGGTGGTCGAAAAACCCATGGGCCACGACCTTGAGTCCTTTCGCACCATCAATACTACGTTAAACAAGATATTCCAAGAATCACAGATTTTCCGCATCGACCATTTTCTCGGCAAGGAGACGGTGCAAAATATTTTGGCCACGCGTTTTGCCAATCCTATTTTTGAACCCATATGGAACCGCCGCTATATCGATCACGTTGCAATCACCGTCGCCGAGACCCTGGGTGTCGAACATCGCGCCGGTTATTATGAGCACGCCGGTGCATTACGCGACATGGTGCAGAACCATCTGATGCAAGTCCTCTGTCTGATCGCCATGGAGCCGCCGGTCGCCTATGACGCCGACGATATCCGCGGCAAGAAGATGGACGTGCTTCATGCCCTGCGCCCGATCCCTAAAGACAGCGTGCATGAATACGCCGCGCGAGGCCAATACGGCAATGGTTGGATCAACAGCGCCAAACACGTTGCTTACCGTGATGAACCGGGCATCGCTGCCCACTCTAATATCGAGACCTTCGCCGCTGTCAAACTGTTTGTAGATAATTGGCGCTGGCAGGGTGTGCCCTTCTATCTTAGAACCGGCAAACGCATGGCGGCCGAAATCTCCGAGGTATCCATACGTTTTCGCGACGTTCCCCATCGCGCCTTCCCGAACAATGCCGGCCTGGATACCCAACCCGTCCGCCTGGTCATCCAATTGAGCCCGGCAGAGGGCATTGTCCTCAAGTTCATGGCCAAGGAACCCAGCGCCCATTGGCGGCTACAGCCGGTGGACATGCGTTTCAGCTATAACGAGGCGTTCCAAACCCCCTCCCCCGCGGCCTACGAGACCCTGTTGCGTGACATCATTCTCGGCGACGCCACGCTGTTCATGCGCGCCGATCAGGTGGAGGCGGCCTGGAACCTGTTACAACCCATCCTCGACGTCTGGCGGGAAAATCCCGCCCCGGATTTTCCTAACTATTCCGCAGGGACCTGGGGACCGGAATCGGCGGAGGCCCTGATTGCCCGCGACGGCCGCAATTGGATGACACCCACACTGGCCGCCAACCCGGATGGGGACAACCTTTAAGCCACTACCACATACACCCTCATCAATGGACAGCGATACGCTAAAAAAAGACATCGAAGCACCGGGCGCGCCGGGCATAGACCCGAGCTGGTGTAGTAGTGCCAAGGACATGGTGGGCTGTGGCCTGGAATCATCGCGGCTGTGGTTTACCGTGGGACACGGCATCATCAATGAAGTCTACTATCCGCGGATCGATATACCCCAGATTCGCGACTTAGGCTTCATCGTGGCGGATGATGCCGGGTTCTGGGTGGAAGTGAAGCGGCTTAAGGCGTATAAGCTTTCATTGGCCGGTCCCGGGATACCGGCGGTGGAAATCCGCCACCGACACCCGCGCTTCACCCTCAGCTTGCGCATCACCCCGGATCCTCAGCGCGATGTCTTACTCATCGAGACCCGTCTCGACGGCGACGCGGCAATGCGAGCCTATGTCTTGCTGGCCCCTCACCTCGGCGGCACCGGCAGAGACAATCATGCCTGGGCGGATCATTACCGCGGCCGCAGGATTCTGTGGGCGGAACAAGGACCGTTCGGTTTGGCATTGGCGGCGGTCGATCATCGACAACAGGACGGCTTGGACCTCACCAGTGCCGGCTATGTAGGCGTTAGCGACGGCTGGCGGGATTTTACCCATAACGGCGCCATGCAATGGCAATACCGTCATGCCGGGCCCGGCAATGTCGCTTTGATGGGCCGCCTTGCTCGCTATGCAGTGTTGGCGTTGGGGGTTGGCAGCAGCAAAGAGTCCGCCGCCACCCTGGCCTTGTCGGCCCTGCCGCGGCAATTCGATGAACCCTGGCAACGTCAAATCAACACATGGCGAACCTGGCACGATGGGTGCGACTACCCATCCAAGGTTGCGGTCGATTCATCCGATGAAACCTTGCGGGACCAGTTGGCCTTGTCGGCCATGGTACTGCGCTGTCATCAAGACCAGACCTATCCCGGCGCCATGGTTGCCAGCCTGAGTATTCCCTGGGGAAATATCCGTGATGAACGGGGCGGCTACCATTTGGTGTGGCCGCGCGACCTGGTGGAATGCGCCGGCGCATTGTTGGCGCTAGGCGCCGACGACAAGGCCAGGGAAATACTCCGTTATCTGATCGCTACTCAACACAGCGATGGTCACTGGTACCAAAATCAATGGCTGGGCGGTAAGAGTTTCTGGGAAGGTATCCAGCTTGACGAGGCGGCTTTCCCGGTCTTGCTGGCGGCCTCTTTGTCCGAACGCAACGCCCTCGATGATATCAATGTTGAAGACATGGTAAGGCGCGCCCTCACATTCATCACCCACAACGGTCCGGCCAGCGATCAAGATCGCTGGGAAGAAAATGCCGGCGTCAACACATTCACCCTCACCATCTGCATTGCCGCCTTGGTGGCCGGGGCACCGTTCCTCTCTGATGCAGACCGGAAGATTGCCTTGGCTTTCGCCGATTATTGGAACAGCCGCATCGAAGACTGGACAGTGGTCCGTGACACGGAACTGGCCCGGCGTTACGGCGTCGCCGGATACTACGTACGCACCAAACCGCGCCGCGCCCTGATCGATGAAGAGGCCATGCACCAAACCCTGCCGATCAAGAACCGCTTGCAAGATCCGGAACTCAAAGCCGAAGAACAGGTGGGTAACGATTTCCTACAGCTGGTGCGGTTCGGCCTGCGCCATGCCGAGGATCCATTAATCACGGCTAGCCTTAAAGTCGCCGATGGGTTGTTGCAGGTGGATACCCCCAGCGGCCCAAGCTGGCATCGCTATAACGGCGACGGTTATGGCGAACATCAAGACGGATCGCCGTTCGATGGTACCGGTGTGGGGCGGGCCTGGCC
>CAYWIQ010000266.1:0-3332 GCA_964458405.1 uncultured Chromatiaceae bacterium | reverse complement strand
CGTTGCCGCGCACGGTCTTGGCCGGATCGAGTTGCGGTTCCTGAGGCAGATATCCGATACGAATGCCCGGTTGCGGGCGTGCTTCGCCGATGTACTCGGAATCCACGCCGGCCATGATCCGCAGCAAGGTGGATTTACCGGCGCCATTGAGACCCAGGACACCGATCTTGGCGCCGGGGAAAAACGACAGGGAAATGTCTCTAAGGATTTCGCGCTTGGGTGGGACGACCTTACCCACCTGGTTCATCGTATAGATGTACTGTGCCATTATGGAACTGTCCTGATAATAAACAACGAGGGTGTATTGACGTAGGATTATAGCAATCTCCGGCGCCGCAATAAAAAGTTTCCACGGGGTTTGACAGGACGCGTGCGGAGATGGTTATGTTTGCACTGAATTGCTCTAGCATTTGATCAAGGCCCATGGCAGCGTCACATCCAAACCAACCCGCCGGTGCAACGGTTTACAGCATCGGCCACGGCAATCGCTCCGCCGCGGAATTTTTGGCGATCTTGACGGCATCCGGCGTTGCATGTCTCGCGGATGTCCGTGCCTATCCGGGTTCGCGCCGCCATCCCCAGTTTGCTCGAAAGAGTTTGGCCTTGCTTTTGGAAGCGGCGGGTATCGGCTATCACTGGCTGGGCAAGGCATTGGGCGGATTTCGTCAGGCTTCACCCCATACCATCCATACCGCGCTGGCGACGGATAACTTACGTGCCTACGCCGATCACATGAACTCCAACGCATTCCGCACCGGCATCAACCAACTCCTGGCGTACGCCGCTGCGTCTCCCGTCGCCATGCTGTGCGCCGAAAGGCTGCCCCAGCATTGCCACCGCGCCATGATCGCCGACTACCTGACGGCGAACGGCATAGCGGTCATTCATATTTTGAGTGAGGAACAACGCATCACCCATTCCTGCAACCCATGTGCGCGCTGGGACGGGAAGCGGCTTATCTACGATAAAGCGGGTCGCCAACAGCTGGAATGGGCGTTTTGAGTATTGAGGCGACGATGACTGCTGGTGACGCACTTCCGACAATCCTTGCATTATGAGAGGGCACGGCGAACGTCAATTTGCCACCGATCCCAGCTAACCGCTTGTTCTGCAAGGCGGCGATAACTGGCATGACCCATGCATTGATATTGGCGTGGTTCAATTTAGACATCTCGTCTTATTGATTCACGTAATCCCTCTCCCTGTTTGGCGGAGCGCCGTTAGGCCCTCCGCCTTTTTATTTGGGGAAAAGAGCGCCGATTATATGACCCGGTCATTGCCCCCATCCACCGGCAACTGCGCCCCGGTGGTTTTGGCGAACAAAGCGCCACACATCTCCGCCGCCAACTCGGCGACGTCGCGGCTGGTGACTTCCACCTTGAGCACATTATTGGTTTTATATTGTTCCACGCTTAGGTCGTAGTGCGCGGCACGGGCCTGCAGCACGTCTTCACTCCACAAACCGGTATCGAACACCGCATTGGGATGTAATGAATTGACGCGAATATGATCGCCGCCCCATTCCAAGGCGGCTACCCGCGCCAATTGATTAAGAGCAGCCTTGGAGGCGGAGTAGGCGGCCGCGCCCGGGCCTGGCGCCGGGACGTTCTTGGAACCGATGACGACCACGCGCCCGCCGCGCGGCGCCAATTTCAGCAGGGAGTGGGCCTCTCGCAGCAAAGCCAGGTTGGCATCGAGATTGATGGTCATCACCCGCCGCCATTCCGCGTCATCGAGTTCGGCTATGCGCCGTCCCGCTGGGAATATGCCGGCATTAACAATGAGCATATCCAGACCGCCGAAGCGGCGGACGGTGGACTCCAAGGCCGCGACCGTCTGAACCGGATCGCTGACATCACAGCAAATCCCCTTGAAAGCGGGATTGTCGTGCAGTTGCACGATGGCCGGATCGATGTCCAGCCCAACCACCGCGGCGCCCCGGCGGAGCAAGGACTCGACACAGGCCTTGCCGATGCCGGATGCGGCGCCGGTCACCAGCGCGATCTCACCGTTGAACGGCGGTGGCGTACCGCCTTTGCGTAGCTTGGCCTGTTCCAGATCCCAATATTCCATATCGAACAAGTCACGTGCCGTCAAGGCCTGATAGCCGCCCAAGGCCTCGGCCCTCAGGATGACATCCATGGTGTGGGCGTAGATATCCGCGACGATGGCGGCGTCCTTGGCGGTGCGTCCCACAGTGCTCATTCCCCATGCGGGGTCCAGGATCACCCGTGGCGTGGGGTCCAGCATGGTCTTGGTTTCACGGGCATGGGGGGCGTGTTCGGCGAAATAGGCCTTGTACTCGGCCACGTAGGCATCCACGTCACGTCCCAGCATGGGCAGGCGTTTGGTGCGGATGACATGATCCGGTGTCGCCGGACCTTGGCAGGCGATGCGCGCCGCATCGGGGTGGCGGGCAAACGCCAGGGTCTTGTCGTTGGAACAAGTCGCCAGGATCATGGGGACGCCGGCCTGTTGTGAGATTGCGTGACGTAAGGTGGCCAACTCGGTTCGTATAGGGTGATCGGGCAATTCCTGCGCGGGCATCGGCAAACCCCAGGCATCATGCTCGGCCAAATAGCGCTCGGCGCGGTTCACCAAGTCGATCATCCGTTGGTAGGATTCTTTAGCGCTGGCGCCGAAGGAAAATAAACCGTGATTCAATAACACCATCCCTATGGTGCGCGGCCCCGCTTCAGCGGCGAAACGTTGGGCGCAAACCCGCGCCAGATCGAATCCCGGCATCACGTAGGGCAGCACGACGACACTGTCACCGTAGATCTCGCTGATGCGCGCGGCGCCGCCGGTGCTGTTGGTGATGGTGACAATGGCGTCGGAATGGGTGTGATCAACGTATTTATAAGGCAAGACCGCGTGCAGTATGGCCTCCACCGAGGGGGTGGGCGCGCCGGCCTCAAGGGTATGGGTACGCAATTCATTGACCATTTGCGGATCGCTCAAGGCGTCCAGCCTGGAGAGGGCGATGAGGTGATCCAGCTCAACCGGCGCAAAGCCGGGGGCGGCAATGGTTTCCAAGTCCCAGCCGCTGCCTTTAACGTAGAGGACCTCCCGGGATCGTCCGAGGATATCGGTTTGGGTGATCTTTACCGAGGTGTTGCCGCCGCCGTGGAGCACCAGTGACGGATCGCGTCCCAACAGTTGCGATGTGTAGACCCGCAATGCCAAATCATCGCTAAATTGGGCCGCTTGTTGATCATCCCAGAGGCTGTTCATGGCGTAGCTTAATCACCTTTTGTTGTGATAAATCTTGCAGCGGGGTAGTGCTATTGGAATGAATGCGGTTCCCCTTTAGCGATGTGCTGCAAACCTAG
>CAYWIQ010000265.1:0-3334 GCA_964458405.1 uncultured Chromatiaceae bacterium | reverse complement strand
CGCCGCTTCGTCGCGCACCGCCTTGGACACCCCGTGGGCGCTGAAGATGACCAACTTGTTGTCGGGCACTTCGTCCAGTTCGTCGACAAACACCACGCCCTTGGCGCGCAGCCCGTCGACCACGTATTTATTGTGTACTACCTCGTGGCGAACGTAGACCGGCGCGCCGAACAGTTCCAAGGCCCTTTCCACAATGTGGATGGCCCGGTCGACGCCGGCGCAAAAGCCGCGGGGATTGGCGAGCAAGATATCCATAAATCCGTCACTCAATGGAAGGAGTACTATTGTACCGGAATAGGCCGGCCGCAAAAAAACACGCAGCGGCTCCGCAAATATGCGCTCACAATGCTGCCTTTTTCGACGGTAGTATGGCATCCAGGACCATGATCACCGCCCCCACGCTGATGGCGGAATCGGCAAGATTAAAAGCAGGCCAGTGGCACTGAAAACCATCCCCGAACGGCAGCGGCGAGAATAAGGGCATGCAGCTTCCGGCCGTATAGAAGAAATCGATAAAGTCGATGACGTGTCCGAAAAAAACCCTATCTACGGCATTGCCCAAGGCCCCACCCAGGATCAATGACAAGGCCACACCGTTCCAGCGCTCCTCCGGGCTGAGCCGCCGCAGCCATCTGACGATCATAGCACTCACCACCACCGCCAAGACCACGAAAAACCAGCGCTGCCACCCGGCACTGCTGGCCAGGAAACTGAAGGCGGCGCCGGTGTTATAGGCCAGGTCGAAATTAACGAACGGCAAGACCTGCGCCGGTTCGTGCGGCGGCAACAGCCGTACCGCCAGGTGTTTGGTAATCTGGTCCAGACCGATCACCGCGGCCGCAATCGCCATCCACGGGCGCATCAGGCAAAGTGCCGCTGTTCGCCTAAGCCGGCGACATTATCCACGCAACGTCCGCACAATTCGGGATGATCGGCGTCACGGCCCACGTCTGCGCGGTGATGCCAACAGCGTACGCACTTGGCATTGGCGGAAGGTGCCACCGTCACCCAGAACTCATCGCCGGACGGCAGGGTAAAATGCACCGCCTCGTCGGGCACTACCGTCGTCCCATGCACGCGCGCCTCCGAGGTAATCAAGACGAAGCGCAGCTCAGCGCCGAGGCGCTGCAATTGATCATGCAGTTCGCGGCCGCAATACAGCTCCACCTCCGCATCCAGTCCCGAACCGATGCCGCCCGCGACCCGCAGGTTTTCCAATTCCTTGCCCACGAATTCCCGCACAGCAATAACCTGCTCCCAAAACGCCAGGCCGGCGTCCGCCTCCTTGGCGGCGGTATACACGGACGGGAAGCCATACCAGGTGTCCAGAAATACCGAGTCGCCGCGCCGGCCGGGGATATATTTCCAGATCTCCTCGGCGGTGAAGCTCAGGATCGGCGCCACCCACCGCACCATGGCCTCGACGATGTGATACATGGCGGTCTGCGCCGAGCGCCGCTCCACGCTGTCGGCCTGGGTGGTGTATTGCCTATCCTTGATGATATCGAGATAGAAGCCGCCCATATCGACCACGCAGAAATTATGGACGCGCTGGTAGATCTGATGGAATTCGTAGCTGTCGTAGGCCTTGACCACCTGCTGTTGTAAACGCCGCGCCCGTTCCACGGCCCAGCGATCGAGCTCCAGCATCTTTGCCGGCGACACCAAGTGCTGGGCGGGATCGAAGCCGTACAAGTTTGCCAGCAGGAAGCGCGTCGTGTTGCGCAGGCGCCGGTAGGCGTCGGCGGTACGCTTCAAGATCTCGTCGGAGACGCTCATCTCGCCGCGATAATCCGTGGCCGCCACCCACAGGCGCAGGATATCCGCCCCGAGGCTGTTCACCACCTTCTGCGGCGCGACCACATTGCCCTGGGATTTGGACATCTTGCGCCCCTGGGCGTCCACGGTGAAGCCGTGGGTGAGGACACTGCGATACGGCGCCGCGCCGCGCATCCCCACCGCGGTCAACAGCGAGGACTGGAACCAGCCGCGATGCTGGTCGGAACCTTCCAGATACAAATCCGCCGGCACGCCGCCCAACTCGGGGCGCCGCTCCAGCACACAAGCGTGGGTGACGCCGGAGTCGAACCACACATCCAAGGTATCACCGACCTTGTCGTAATCGGCCGCCTCCGCGCCCAGCAATTCGGCGGGATCGAGTTCAAACCAGGCATCGACACCTGCGCCTTCGATCCGTGCCGCCACTGTTTCAATCAATTCCGCGGTACGCGGATGGAGCTTGCCGCTCTCCTTGTGAACGAACAGCGTGATCGGCACGCCCCAGGTGCGTTGCCGGGAGATACACCAATCGGGACGATTTTTTACCATGCCTTCGATACGCGCCTGTCCCCACTCCGGCATCCAATTGACATCGCGAATAGCGGCCAAAGCCTGTTCACGCAGACCTTGTTGTTCCATGCTGATGAACCATTGCGGCGTGGCGCGGAAGATGATGGGGGTCTTGTGCCGCCAGCAATGGGGATAGCTGTGACGCACGGCCTCCTCATGAACCAGCGCGCCCTTGGCCTTCAGCACCTCGATGACGTGATCGTTGACCTTGAACACGTGCTCGCCGGCAAACAACTCCGTACCGGGTAAGAATACGCCGTCACCGCCCACCGGATTGTCCACCGGCAGACCGTATCGCATGCCCACCGCGTAGTCTTCCTGGCCGTGACCGGGCGCGGTATGCACCGCACCGGTACCGGAGTCGGTGGTGACGTGATCGCCGAGGATCACCGCCACCTCGCGGTCATAAAAAGGATGCTGCAATTTCAGCCCTTCCAGATCCGCTCCCAGGCAGGAGGCGACCACGCGATAATCCTCGATGCCGTAACGCCCCATCGCCTGTTTCACCAGCGCCTCGGCCAGCACCAGGCGTTCGTTACCGGCCTGCACCACCACATATTCCAAATCGGGATTGACCGCCACGCCGTGGTTGGCGGGCAAGGTCCACGGCGTCGTGGTCCAGATCACCACCGAGACCGGTCCGTGGCCGGCATGATCGACCGCGCGTTCGCAGCGCGCCAGCAAGGCCTGTTCTTCCAAAACCACGAAGCGCACGTCTATGGCGGGCGAAGTCTTGTCTTCATACTCCACCTCCGCCTCCGCCAGGGCCGAACCGCAGTCGGTGCACCAGTGCACCGGCTTGGAACCCTTGTGCAGATGGCCGTTGGCGATGAGCCGGCCCAAGGACCGCACGATGTCGGCCTCGAAGTGAAAATCCATGGTGAGATAAGGATGCTCCCAATCCCCCAGGATGCCGAGACGGATAAAACCGTCGCGCTGTTTCGCCACTTGTTCGGCGGCGTAGCTGCGGCACGCCTGGCGGAAG
>CAYWIQ010000264.1:0-3353 GCA_964458405.1 uncultured Chromatiaceae bacterium | reverse complement strand
AACGGCGCCCATGACGAGAAAAATCAAAATTGGCAGGTAGTTTTCTAACATTTGCAGCGGCCAACATCCACTCGCTATGGTCTCTAACCCCTCTGCAAAGAATATACTTTGCAGACCCTTATCCCGCGCGGCAAACCCGACTAACCGAATCAAAAAGAGATTTGGAGTCTAGGCCACAAGCAAACACTGTGTCAAGCAAGGATTCAGACGCTAAATTATTTTAATTCATGCGGTTATAACATTACCGCTTTGCACTTTATGTTGTTCAAGCATGGTGCCGACGGTGAGACTCGAACTCACACGGCTTGCGCCGCCACCCCCTCAAGATGGTGTGTCTACCAATTCCACCACGTCGGCAATATTTCAATTTCCGCTTAGAGTCGCGGCTTTTGGGTTTAAAACAATATTTTAAAAATTCCGTGCCGGATCCGCTTACTTATCCGGTACCACAGGCACACCTCCCGGCTTGGACGGCGTCGTAGTACCGACCGGTGCCGATGCAGGCTTGTCGCCGCTGGTGGCGGGCGCCTTCTTGGCCGGCGCCACTAATTCCGTAACACTCTTCAAGTCCTGCTTTTGGGTGCTGGTAAATGCCAGCAGGCCGGTGAGGACAAAGAACAGGATAGCCAGGACTGCGGTAGTCCGCGTCAGAAACGAAGCGGAGCCCCTGCTCCCGAACACCGTGCCCGATGCACCACTACCAAAGGCCGCGCCCATGTCAGCGCCCTTACCTTGTTGAATCAATATCAGGCCGATCAAGGCTGCTGCTACCAATATGTGCACAATCAGCAGAATAGAATGCATTACTTCACCTTATAGATGCTTGCGGATTACGGCGCCGCCCGACAAATCGCCAAGAATTGCTCGGCATCCAACGAAGCGCCGCCTATCAAACCGCCGTCGATATCGGGCATGGCGAACAACTCGGCGGCGTTGCCGGCCTTGACGCTGCCGCCATACAAGATCTGCAGCTTGGCGGCCACCCCATCATCACGCGCAGCGATACGGGCACGGATAAAAGCGTGTACATCCTGCGCCTGCTGAGGCGTAGCCGTACGGCCGGTACCGATGGCCCACACCGGTTCATAGGCAACCACTGACTTGGCCAACGCCGCGGCACCGCCTTCAGCGGCGAGGATGGCATCCAACTGCCGGGCCACCACCGCTTCCGTGTCGCCGCTCTCGCGTTCCTCCAACTGCTCACCCACGCATAGGATGGGCGTCAAGCCGGCGGCCTGGGCCGCCAGAAATTTCTTGGCCACCACCGCGTCGCTATCGCCGTACAGCGCGCGTCGCTCTGAGTGTCCAACGATAACGTGACTGCAACCCACATCGCGCAACATGGCGCCGGACACCTCGCCGGTAAAGGCGCCCGCTTCGGTCTCCGGACAAACATCCTGCCCACCCAGGGCGATCCCGCTACCCTCCAGCAGCTTCGCCACCTCCGACAAGTAGACATAGGGCGGACACACCGCCACTTGTGTACCCTTGACCGACGCCATGCCCTGCTTGACGGCCCCGACCAGGTCGGCGGCGCTGCTGCGCGTGCCGTTCATCTTCCAATTTCCGGCGACTAATGTCTGTCGCATCATTCCCCCGCGAGCTCAAAAATGGCGCTCAAGAATACCCATACCGTTGTTAGAAATCAATTTTGCATTGGCGATAACGAAGGCATCAACCACTGACCGCGGCGCTCGCTACCACCTCCGCCAACTGATTAGCCAGTGATTGTACCTGCCCGGAATCCAACCCTTCCACCATGACCCGGATCACCGGCTCGGTGCCAGAGGGACGCAGCAGTACCCGCCCGTCTTCGCGCAATTCGGCAAGGACATTATCGTAAGCCTCTTGAATCGAAGAGGATTTGGCGAAATCAAAACCCGGCACCACCGGAACATTGACCATACACTGGGGATATTTATTCATACCCTTCTTCAACTCGTGCAGGGACCGTCCGCTCTTCATCATTTCCACCAACACCTGCAGGGCTGCGATAGTGCCGTCACCGGTGGTGGTACGATCCAGGCAGATGATGTGACCGGACGATTCACCGCCCAAGGTCCAGCCGCCGCTGCGCAGCATCTCCATGACGTAGCGGTCCCCCACCGCCGCCCGTTTGAAATCGATACCCTGGCCGCGTAACGCCTGCTCCAGGCCGAAATTACTCATCTGCGTCCCGACCACCGCCCCATTCAGCGTACCGGCCTGGGCGCGGGATTGAGCGATGATGAACAACAGCTCATCACCGTCCACCACCTCACCCTTATGGTCAACCATGATCACCCGGTCACCGTCGCCGTCCAGGGCGATCCCCAGATCGGCGCCATGTTCCAACACCGCTACCTGGGTCGCCTTCGGATAAGTGGAACCGCACTCTTGGTTGATATTAAACCCATCCGGGTTGACGCCGATGGCAATCACCTCCGCGCCTAATTCCTCTAAGACGCTGGGCGCCACGTGATAGGTGGCACCGTGGGCGCAGTCCACCACCACCTTCATACCCCGGAATTCCATGGTGGACGGAATGGTGCTTTTACAAAACTCTATATAACGCCCCGCGGCATCGGTTACCCGCTCCGCCTTGCCCAAGTCGGAGGAATCCACGGTGACCATGGGTTGATCCAATTCGGTCTCGATGGCGAATTCGATATCGTCGGCGAGCTTAATGCCTTGGGCGGAAAAAAATTTGATGCCGTTATCGTAATAAGGATTGTGAGAGGCGCTGATCACGATGCCCGCCTGAGCGTGCAGGGTGCGGGTAAGGTAGGCAATGGCGGGGGTGGGCATGGGCCCCAACAATCGGATATCCACGCCTGCCGCCGACAACCCCGCCTGCAAGGCCGACTCGAACATATAGCCTGACAGCCGGGTGTCCTTACCGATCAAAACCTTGCTTATGCCGTTATGACTGCGGGCGAACACCCGACCGGCGGCCCAACCCAGCTTGAGGACGAATTCGGCGTTGATAGGCGATTCGCCCACTTTGCCGCGGATGCCGTCCGTTCCGAAATAGCGTCTACGCGAGGGTTCCGCCATCGTTAATTCCTCCCTCTCCAATAGTCAACAATACTTTGCCGGGCAGACGCGAAGGCCGCAAAGATTCACATATCTTATATCGTCGCGATTTTAGAAGCGGCGTATCAGCTCGCCCGCTGCGGCCGGGATGACAAATCAATTGCCAGGCTAATAAAACGTTAAACGTATTCAACTCTTCTTTGTCTCTATGCGGCGGATCAACCACCATCAGCTTGCCGCCATAACCGCGGCGATCACCTTTAGTGCTTGTACGGTAGCGCGGACATCGTGCGCACGGATAATCGTCGCCCCCTGCCACACCGCAATGGCGGCGAGGG
>CAYWIQ010000263.1:0-3373 GCA_964458405.1 uncultured Chromatiaceae bacterium | reverse complement strand
GCCTGCGTGATGGACCGTAACGGCCTGCGCCCAGCCCGTTACGTGGTGACCAAGGACCGCCACATCACCTTGGCCTCGGAGATCGGGGTATACGGCTATAAGCCGGAAGACGTGGTGGCCAAGGGCCGCCTGCGTCCGGGTGAAATGATCGCCGCCGATACCAAGACCGGTGAATTGTTGTTGCCCGCCGACATCGACAACCTGCTTAAATCCCGCCAGCCTTATAAGCAATGGTTGAAGGATCACTACCGCGCCTTAAAGGCCGGTAAAGACGCCAAGCCCGCCGCCCCGTGGGATGAAGAACGGGTGACGGTGTACCAGAAGATGTTCCAGGTGACCTTCGAGGAGCGTGACCAGGTACTGCGGGTATTGGCCGAGGCGGGCCAGGAGGCGGTGGGGTCCATGGGCGACGACACCCCCATGCCGGTGCTGTCGCGAAGGGCGCGCTCGCTTTATGATTATTTCCGCCAACAATTCGCCCAGGTGACCAATCCCCCCATCGATCCCTTGCGCGAACAGATCGTCATGTCGCTGGAGACCTGCTTCGGCCGCGAACGTAATCTGTTCGAAGAAACGCCGCAGCACGCCTCGCGCTTGGTGATCGGATCGCCGGTGCTGTCCGAGGAAAAATACCAAAGACTGTTGACCATCGACGATGCGGATTATGCCCATGCGCGCATTTCCCTCAACTACGAGCCCGCCGTAGGCGTGCGTAGTGCTATCGAAGCGGTGTGCGAGCAGGCGGAGGCGGCGGTGCGTGACGGCAAGGTCATCCTGATCCTGTCCGACATGGATATCGAACAAGGTAAACTGCCGATTCATGCCTTGCTGGCCACCGGTGCCGTGCATCACCGCCTGGTGAGCAAGGGGTTGCGTTGCGACGCCAATCTCGTCGTGGAGACCGCCACCGCCCGCGATGCCCATCACTTCGCCGCCCTCATCGGGTACGGGGCCACGGCGATCTATCCCTATCTAGCCTTCCAGACCCTGTACGACATGGTGCGCAACGGCGAGATCAAAGGTAAGGAGGTGGAGCTGCTGGCGCCCGCCTACCGCAAGGGCATCAATAAGGGTCTGTACAAGATTATGTCCAAGATGGGGATTTCCACCATTGCCAGCTATCGCGGCGCACAGCTGTTCGAGGCGGTGGGCCTCAACGACGATGTGGTGGACCTGTGTTTTACCGGCACCTGCAGTCGCATTCAAGGCGCCACTTTCGAAGATCTGCAAAACGATCAGGCTCAATTGGCCCGCGAGGCGTGGTTGTCGCGCAAGTCCATTCAGCAGGGCGGCCTGCTCAAATTCATCCACGGCGGCGAGTATCACGCCTACAACCCAGACGTGGTGACCTTCCTGCGCCGTGCCGTGCAGAGCGGCGACTACGGGGATTACAAGCTATACGCCGATCAGGTCAACGGCCGGCCCGTGACCACCTTCCGCGATCTGTTGAAGTTTCGCGACGGTATCCAACCCATCGCCCTCGACGAAGTGGAACCCATCGAGAAGATCCTGCCGCGTTTCGACAGCGCCGGCATGTCATTGGGCGCCCTCTCCCCCGAGGCCCACGAGGCCTTGGCCACCGCCATGAACCGGCTGGGCGGACGCTCGAATTCCGGCGAGGGCGGCGAAGACCCGGCGCGTTACGGCACCGAGCGCATGTCCAAGATCAAGCAGGTCGCCTCGGGCCGCTTCGGCGTGACCCCCGCCTACCTGAGCAACGCCGAGGTGTTGCAGATCAAGATCGCCCAGGGCGCCAAGCCCGGCGAGGGCGGTCAATTGCCCGGCGATAAGGTCAATAAGCTCATTGCCCGCTTGCGCTATGCCCGTCCCGGCGTCGCCTTGATCTCGCCGCCGCCTCATCACGATATCTATTCCATCGAGGACCTGGCGCAATTGATCTTCGACTTGAAGCAGGTCAATCCCAAGGCGCTGGTGTCGGTCAAACTGGTGTCGGAACCCGGCGTGGGGACCATCGCCGCCGGCGTGGCCAAGGCCTATGCCGATCTGATCACCATTGCCGGTTATGACGGCGGGACCGGGGCCAGTCCGCTGACCTCCATCAAATACGCCGGCGGTCCCTGGGAGCTGGGACTCACCGAGACCCATCAGACCCTGCGGCGCAACGACTTGCGTAACAAGGTGCGGTTGCAGACCGACGGCGGCTTGAAGACCGGCTTGGATGTCATCAAGGCCGCGATTCTCGGCGCCGAGAGTTTTGGTTTTGGCACCGGGCCTATGATTGCCCTGGGGTGTAAATATCTGCGCATCTGCCACTTGAACAACTGCGCCACCGGCGTCGCCACCCAGGATGACAATCTGCGCAAGGTGCACTTCATCGGCCTGCCGGAAATGGTGATGAATTACTTCCGCTTTCTGGCCCGTGAGACCCGCGAATGGCTGGCGGTGCTGGGTGTGCGCAGCATGGCGGAGCTCATCGGTCGCACCGATCTGTTGGAGATCATGGAAGGCCAAACCGCCAAGCAGCAACGTCTGGACCTATCACCCATCCTATCCGACGGCGGGGTGGCCCAGGATAAGCCGCAATATTGTACCGAGCCGCGCAACGCGCCCTTTGATAAGGGTGAATTGGCAGAGCGAATGGTGAGCGATTGCCTGAACGCCATCGAAAGCAAGCAAGGCGGTACCTTCGAATACCAGGTGCGCAACATACACCGTTCCATCGGCGCGCGTCTGTCCGGCGAGATCGCCAGTCGCCACGGTGACAAGGGCATGGAGGAGGCTCCCATTACCTTGAAATTGCATGGTACCGCCGGGCAAAGCTTCGGCGTATGGAACGCCGGGGGTTTGAACCTGATCCTGGAAGGCGATGCCAACGATTATGTGGGCAAGGGCATGGCCGGCGGCAAGATCGTGCTCTACCCGCCCAAGGGCAGTCAGTTCGACAGCCGCGAGACCACCATCATCGGCAACACCTGCCTGTATGGCGCCACCGGCGGCAAGCTGTTCGCGTCGGGCATGGCCGGCGAACGTTTCGGGGTGCGCAACTCCGGGGCGCACGCCGTGGTGGAAGGTTGCGGCGACCACGGTTGCGAGTATATGACCGGGGGTGTGGTGGTGGTGCTGGGCAACACCGGTCTCAATTTCGGTGCGGGCATGACCGGCGGTTTCAGTTTCGTCCTGGATTTGGATAAGGGCTTCGTCGATCGCTACAACCACGAGCTGGTGGATATCCATCGCCTGACCACCGAGCCCATGGAGATGCATCGCAATTACCTGCGCGGCATGATTGAGGAATTCGTTGCCGAGACCGGCAGCGCCTGGGGCCGGGAAATCCTCGAGGACTTCGCCACCTATTTGCCGCGCTTTTGGTTGGTCAAACCCAAGGCATTAGAGATCAATTCCCTGCTCGATG
>CAYWIQ010000262.1:0-3410 GCA_964458405.1 uncultured Chromatiaceae bacterium | reverse complement strand
GGACAAGACGTTGTTGACCACCCAGTACAACACAAGCCCCGCGGGGAAGAAGTCGAAGAACGCCGTCAACACGACCGTCACGGACTTACTTATCATCGGGTTGTCTGGATGGGGCGGCGCGGGGCTGAGTCGCTGCTGAACGAACATGCTTATGCCCATGATCAGCGGCAGCACATAGTAGGGATCCTTGGTGGATAGATCATGGATCCAAAAGATAAAGTCGGCCTGGCGCAACTCCACGCTGCCCAGCAACACCCAATACAGTGAGATGAACACCGGGATTTGAACGACGATGGGCAGACAACCGCCCAAGGGATTGATCTTCTCCTTCTTGTACAGCTCCATCATCGCCTGGCTCATGCGCTGGCGGTCGTCGCCGTAGCGTTCCCGGATCTGCGCCATCTTGGGCTGCATGCGCCGCATATTGGCCATGGAGCGATAGCTGGCGGCGGAAAGTTTGTAGAAGGCCAACTTGATGAACATGGTGAGCACGATAATGGCCCAACCCCAATTGCCGAACAGGTTATGGAGGTGCTTAAGCGACCAAAAGATGGGTTTGGCGATAAATGTCAGCAGACCGTAGTCCACGGTAAGTTCCAGGTGCGGGGCCACCGACGCCAAGTGATCCTGCAGTTTGGGCCCGACGTAGAGGCGGGACTTGAAATCACCCTTGCCGCCGGCGGGAACGGTCTTCTCGGCGGAACTTATGCCCAGCACATAGAGGTCATTGCCCAAGGCTTTGCTGTACAAATGGTTGGTTTCATCCTGGCCCGGGACCCAGGCCGCGATGAAGTAATGTTGGACCATGGCCACCCAACCGCCTTTGGCATCACTGTTGAGTGGCTCTTTTTGCATATCATCGAAGGATATTTTTTTATACTTGTTTTCCGCGCTGGAGATGGCACCCCCGATGAAGGTGTAGACGAAACGCGACGGACGCTTGACGCGGGCCCGTTCGAATTGGCGGTACTGGCGGCCTTTCCAAACGCCCTTGCCGTTGTTGGCGACATCGAAACTGACATCCACAACATAACTGCCGCGATGGAAGGTATAGGTCTTGGTGACCGTAATGCCGTTAGCGCCTGTCCAAGTCATCGGCACCTTGAGCTCGTCGGCGCCGGCCGCCATTTTGTAGTCCGTTTGCGCTGCCTGGAACAGTGCATGGTGGTCGGGTGCGGCTTGGTCCGCCAATAGCCCCGACTGGGCAACGAATATCTTGTTGGTATCATCGTTCAACAATTTAAAAGGCGTATTCGGCTGATTAACGGCCACCGAATAGCGCGGAAACTTGACTTCACGCAGGTCGCCGCCGCGGGTGTCGATCACCGCCCGGAACACATCGGTCTCTACGTGAATACGCTGCCCCTTATCCAATCCCGCATCTGCGCTGGCGGTGACGGGCGTCGCCGCAGATGGCTTAGCTGCTTTAGCCGCTGCAGTGGTGGAGTTAGGTGTGGCAGCGGGGACGTCGCTGGTGGTCGGGATCGCCGTGTCTTTGGCAACGGTCGGCGTGGGCGCGGGGGTGACACCGAATTCCTTTTGCCAGGCTTGCCATAACAGCAGAATCACGACGCTGAGCGCAATGAAGAGCAGGAGACGTTGGTTTTCCATATTGACTTTATGATCGCCGGGATAGTTTTTCCGGCACCGGGTCACAGCCCCCTGCGTGCCAAGGATGGCAACGGGCGAGCCTGCGCACAGTCAGCCAGGTACCGACAATTACTCCGTGTTGGGTGATAGCGCCCTCGGCATAGCAGGAACACGAGGGATAAAAGCGGCAATTATTGCCCAGAAAGGGGCTCGCCAATAAACGGTAACCGCGGATTAGGTAGACGAGGACCTTGCGCATTGCTCAAGCTTCTTCCAGTGCCCTTCCAAACTCGCGAACAAGTCTTTATTGGTTTGCTTAACCGCGTCGGGTCGCGCGATCACTACGATATCCCATCCTGTGAGCCGCGACTGTTGTAATCGGAAACTCTCGCGGACGACGCGCTTGATGCGATTCCTCACTACGGCCCGGCGCGCCACGCGCGAAGAGACCACGATGCCTATGCGCGCAAAATCGAGCTGATTACAGCGCGCCAAGATGCTCAGTCCCCCTCTATTCAACCGTTGCGTCTTGTTATCGAAGACACTTTGAAATTCACTCGATTTGACCAGTCTGTTGCGCCGGGTAAAACACCAGCGAGACATGCTCAAGGGACAATGATCGTATTTACGGCGTCAACCGCACCCGCCCCTTCGCACGGCGGTTCTTGATAACTTGGCGCCCTTTGGCGGTGCTCATGCGTGCACGGAACCCATGGGTACGTTTACGATGAAGATTACTGGGTTGAAATGTGCGTTTCATAACTGTGCCCGTTTAACAATTTAAAAATAAAATTCTCCGCCGGAGCAACATCGCTGTTCGCCACAAAAAAATTTTTATCCCGGGGACTCAAATTGGAAAGCGCCGTAGAGTAACGATTTTTTCCAATCAGTGTCAATAGAATCGCCGATATCGCGGCAAACTGGGTGTGGATAACCTTACGTATTCGGTATAGACTGGCTAGCCCTCTCGAAGGCGGGATCGAGAGTCGGATTGAGGGAGGACGCGAGTGGATTCGTCATTGTGGCAACGGTGTGTGGCTTATCTTGAGAACGAACTCTCGCCCCAGCAGTTTAATACCTGGATACGTCCCCTCCATGCCGTGGAGGAGGGGGAAACGCTGCGACTACTCGCCCCCAACCGTTTCGTACTCGATTGGGTAAACGAACGGTTCTTTGGCCAAATCCACGAGATCATTACCGGTCTTAAACAAGGCTCGCCCGCACAGGTGGTACTGCAAGTGGGGACGGCCACGGCCATTGCGGCGCGACCCCCGCAAGAGCCGGGCGAGCCCACACCGTCCGCGGGCTTTCGTCGCAAGGGCGACAGCACCCGCAGCCCCTCCAACCTTCGCCCTGAATTCACCTTCGATTCCTTCGTTGAAGGTAAATCGAATCAACTGGCGCGGGCGGCCTCTATACAGATTGCCGAAAACCCCGGTGTGGCCTACAACCCTTTGTTTATTTATGGGGGCGTCGGTCTGGGCAAGACCCATCTGATGCATGCCGTAGGCAATCTGATGCTCAAAAAGAAGCCTTCGTCACAGATCATCTACTTGCATTCGGAGCGTTTTGTCGCGGACATGGTTAAGGCCTTGCAACACAATGCCATCAACGAATTCAAACGCTTTTATCGTTCCGTGGATGCCCTGCTCATCGACGATATCCAATTCTTCGCCGGCAAAGAGCGTTCCCAGGAGGAATTCTTCCATACATTCAATGCCTTACTTGAAGGACATCAGCAGATCATCCTCACCTGCGACCGCTACCCCAAGGAGGTGGAAGGGTTGGAGGAGCGGCTCAAATCACGTTTCGGCTGGGGG
>CAYWIQ010000261.1:0-3413 GCA_964458405.1 uncultured Chromatiaceae bacterium | reverse complement strand
GGCGTGAATGACATAGGCCTGGAGATGGTGGATGGTCTGCTTATCCGGCTGTATGGCAATGAAACCCAGCTCCACGCAGTCGTTTCGCGGCAGCTTCAGATGGCGGGCGGCTATGAAGGTCCCGTTCATGCCGATATTGACAAGCTTGACCGTGACCAGTCCCGCATGGCGGTGAAAGACGGATCCTTGCCAGTGGATCTCGATACGCCGACTCCAGCGATGTTCCAGCGCCATACTGCCTCCTTGCGAGGATTCGCTATGCAGGCGCTCCACTCACACTGCCTGCCCGGATACCATGGGTGCATATAGTACGGGACGGTCTGTGACATTCATGTGGCGCTTGTTTGAAGCTTTTGTGAACGGAAGTTACGGTGACCGCGCGCCGTAGACGCGATGACGATACGGAAGGAGAATCTTTAAGCGGAGGGGGCCGTGCATACACGTGGTTGATTAGCATCCCTCGCCGCACGGTGCGCCATGAAACGGCGCGCCCGTGCGGCGGAGATATGTCATTGTCGCGTGGCGATCAGCCCTTGTAGTTGGTGGCGACGAAGTCCCAATTGACCAGTTTCCAGAAGGTCTCGACGTATTTGGGACGGGCGTTGCGGTAGTCAATGTAATAGGCATGCTCCCAGACGTCGCAGGTAAGCAGCGGCGTCTTGCCGTCGGTGAGCGGGCAACCGGCGTTGCTGGTGCTGACGATTTCCAGATCGCCGCCTGCATTCTTTACCAGCCAACCCCAACCGGAACCGAAGGTGGTAATGGCGGTTTGCGAGAATTTTTGCTTGAACTCATCGAGGGAACCGAAGGCTTTATTGATGGCGTCGGCCAAGGCCCCACTGGGTTCGCCGCCGTTGGGCGTCAGGCAGTTCCAATAGAAGCTGTGGTTCCAGATCTGTGCGGCGTTGTTGAAGATCCCGCCGGACGATTTTTTGATGATGTCTTCCAATGACAGCTTCTCGTATTCGGTGCCGGGGATGAGTTTGTTGAGATTATCGACGTAGGTCTTGTGATGTTTGCCATAGTGGTACTCGAGGGTCTCACGGGAAATGTGCGGCTCAAGGGCGTCCATGGCATAGGGCAGTTCGGGCAGTTTATGTTCCATGCGGTTTCTCCTGTTGTTATCTCGATTCAGAGTACTCGTCACCGCACCCTGTTACAGCTCGGCATCGAATCCGGTTTGTAACGGCGCAACTTGATTCCCGTAGTGGAACGTTGGGTCGAGTGGCGAGTAGATACGTGTTGCAGGTTGTGCAAGTGAGACTCAGTCTAAAGGAGTCAAGATTTCAGTTCAAGATTCCCCCCCGGTGTCCGCCGGGTGATGCCCTTGCTATGGTTGCCCGCATTACGCCGGACGCCGTTCCGATGATGACGCCCTGGTTTTTTAATTCGGTCACGGTGTTATTGGGTAAAATGACATGATGAACTCCATCGAACTGAGTCTGTTTTCCAGCCGGATCGCCGCGGTGTGCGACGAAATGGGGGTGGTGTTGCAGCGCGCCGCCTTGTCCTCCAACATCAAGGACCGTCTCGATTTTTCCTGCGCGGTGTTCGATCCGCGTGGATTGTTGTGTGCCCAGGCGGCACACATCCCGGTCCACCTGGGGAGCATGGCCTATGCTATGCAAGGCATCGTGGGCGGTCTGTCATGGCATCCCGGTGACATGGTGATCGTCAACGACCCCTATCTGGGTGGCACCCATCTGCCTGACGTCACGGTCATCGCCCCGCTGTTTATCGACAAGGTACTGGCGGGGTTTGTCGCCAACCGCGCCCACCACGCCGATATCGGGGCAACCACGCCGGGCTCAATGCCCATTTCACGTTGTTTGGAGGAGGAAGGCGTGGTGATCCCGCCCACCTATTTGCTGCGCGGCGGCAAACTGGATGAGGGGGTATTGGCCGGCGTGCTCGATAAGACCGCCAATCCCGCCCAGGGCCGAGGCGATTTCGCCGCGCAGGTCAGTGCCAATCACAGCGGCGTGCGGCGCCTGACCGCCTTGCTGATGGATATGGGGATGGATGCCTATTTTGCGGGACTCGAGGATCTTAACGATTACGCCGAACGTCTGGCGGTGGATGCCCTGCGAGAGATCCCCGATGGGGTCTATGCCTTCGACGATGTGATGGACGATGACGGTTTGGGGCAATGCGACGTGGCGATCGCCGTGACGGTGCGCGCCTCCGCCGGCAGGGTGGAGGTGGATTTCAGCGGGACCGCGCCGCAGGTCGCCGGCAATATCAATTGTCCGTTGTCGGTGGCGGCGGCGGGTGTTTATTACGTCTTCCGATGCCTGATGCCCGGTTATCTCCCCGATTGCGCAGGCAGCTTTCGGCCGATCAGCATTAACGCCCCCGAGGGGTGTCTACTCAACGCCCGGCGCCCGGCTGCAGTGGCCGCCGGCAATGTGGAGACCAGCACCCGGGTGGTGGATGTGGTCATGGGGGCGCTGGCCCAGGCGATTCCGCAGCGCATACCGGCCGCGAGCCAAGGCAGTATGAACAATATCGCCATGGGGGGTCGCGAAGCGGGACGTGCCTGGGATTACTACGAGACCTTGGGGGGCGGCATGGGTGCCGGGCCTCAAGGCGGTGGTTTAAGCGCCGTGCAGACGCATATGACCAATACCCGCAACACCCCCATCGAAAGCCTGGAGATGCACTTCCCGTTGCGCATCCGCCGCTACGCCTTGCGGCGCGGTTCCGGCGGGGCGGGGCGCCGGTCAGGCGGTGATGGTCTGGAGCGGGAGTTCGAGTTTCTGGAGGATACCCAGGTGACCCTGCTTACCGAGCGCCGTCGCCATCGCCCCTGGGGTTTGCTGGGGGGAGAGGCCGGGGCCGCGGGCGCCAATTTCCTGGGAGCGGCGGCGCTGCCCGCCAAGACCAGCTTTCATGCCCGGGCGGGGGAGCGGTTGTTGGTGAAGACCCCGGGTGGCGGGGGGTGGGGCGAGGCGCCGCAAATTGTAAAACCTGAGTAAACTATGCGACAATTTGAGGTATGTGAATCCCATCGTATTGCGATGTCGGATTGTGAATGCATACCGCCCAACAGGCCCTAACGGGATTGGTGGGTAAGGTTGAATCTTTAGAGGTGTATATCAATGGAAGTGTTGGATTTCATAAAACAGCAGGTTGAACAAAATCCGGTGGTGATCTTTATGAAGGGTACCCCTGATTTCCCACAATGCGGGTTCTCCGCAAGGGCGTCACAGGCCTTGGCGGCGTGCGGTGAAAAGTTTGCTGCCGTGAATATCTTTGAAGATCCTGAGGTACACCGTAATTTGCCCGCTTTCTCCAATTGGCCGACCTTTCCCCAGGTGTTCATCGACGGCCAGCTAGTGGGTGGCTGCGACATTACCTTGGAGTTGTTCCACCCCGGCGAGTTGCAGAAGCTGGTGAAGGCTGCGGTGGAA
>CAYWIQ010000260.1:0-3424 GCA_964458405.1 uncultured Chromatiaceae bacterium | reverse complement strand
TGATCATCGCCTTCGGCGTGGTGTACAACAGCGCCCGCATCGCCCTCACCGAACGCGGCCGCGAGTTGGCCAGCCTGCGGGTCTTAGGGTTAACCCGCGCCGAGATCTCTTACATTCTCCTCGGCGAGTTGGGTATCCTGACGCTCGTGGCCATTCCGTTCGGGCTGTGGCTGGGAGTCGAGATGTGTTATTTCATTGCCCATAGCATGCAAAATGATCTTTATCGCGTGCCGGTGGTCTTGTTGCCGTCCACCTATGCCTTTGCCGTGACGGTGGTGTTGATCTCCACCGTGCTTTCAGGATTGATCGTCCGCCGCCGTTTGGACCGGCTCGATCTCATCGCCGTATTGAAGACCGCGGAGTGACGTCATGAAGAACCATGTGTTGTTGCGCAGGCGCCTCTTTCTGGGCGTAATCGCCATTGTCATCGCCGCCGGCCTGTTTTACGGCTTTCGACCGCAACCGGTGGCCGTTGATCTGGGTACGGCGACGCGCGGACCATTGCGCGTCACGGTCGAACAAGAGGGCAAGACCCGCGTGGTGGATCGTTACGTGCTCTCCGCGCCGGTGGCCGCCTATGCCCAGCGCATCGACTTCGACGTGGGTGATACGGTGGAGCGTAATGAAGCCGTGGTGCGCCTCGAACCTTTGCCCGCCGAAATGTTGGATCCGCGCCAACAGGCCGCCGCCAAGGCGCGGGTCGCCGCGGCCAAGGCCGGCGTCAGCACCGCCCGGCAAAACGTAGCGGCCGCCAAGGCCAACGCCGATTTCGCGCAGAAGGAGTTGAAGCGAATTCGCAAGCTGCGCGCCGACGGCCACGTCGGCCAAGACGCCGAAGACCGCGCGGTGGCCGAGGCCGAACGCAGCGGGGCGCAACTGCGTTCGGCGCAATTCGCCGTGGACACCGCCCGCTACGAAATGCAGGCCGCTGAAACTGCTTTGCGTTACGCCGCCGAGCCCGCCGCGTCCAAGGAACCGATCGTCGTGCGCTCGCCGGTGGCGGGGGCGGTGCTCAAGATTCCGCGCAAGAGCGAAGGCGTGGTGGCGGCGGGGCAGGCCTTGATGGAGATCGGCGATCCGCGCGCCCTGGAGGTGGAAGTGGACGTGTTGTCGGCGGACGCGGTGCGCATGCATCCCGGCACCAAGGTTGAGTTCGAGCGTTGGGGCGGCGACGGCAAGCTGGAAGGCAAGGTGCGCACCGTGGAACCGGTGGGCTTCACCAAGGTCTCGGCGCTGGGTGTGGAAGAGCAACGGGTATGGGTGATCGTCAATTTTACCTCGCCCGCCGCGAAGTGGCTGCGCCTGGGTGACGGCTATCGTGTCGAGGCCAGCTTCATCCTGTGGCAGGGCAATGACGTGCTGCAAGTGCCTGCCAGCGCCCTGTTCCGTGACGGCGACAAGTGGGCGCTGTTTGCCGTTCAGGGCGGCAAGGCGATCAAACGCGACGTGCAAATCGGACAGCGTAACGGGCTCAGCGCCCAGATCCTCTCCGGCATCAAGCAAGGCGATCGCGTTATTGTTCACCCTGATGATCAAGTACACGACGGCGTACACGTGGCGGGACGGTGAAGGTGACTGCCGCCTAGAATAAATCCGCTGTCTTCGCCCACTGCTGTCCCACTTACAGTCACTGAAAGCTGAGAAGAATGAGCAAGATCGAAAATCAAAATTTGGAATTGGATTTAGGTCGAGAACATATTGTTATTCAACGCAGATATGAGGCCGTAGGGGCTATAAATGATCTATTGATAGCGGTTTGGTTTTTAATAGGGAGCTTTTTCTTTCTTTCTAATTCTTTAGAGGAGCGTGGTACTTGGCTATTTATAGTTGGCAGTGTGCAATTATTGATTAAACCATTGCTAAAACTGGCTAGCTTGATACATGTGAGGCATGTTTATTATTCAAAAGTTAAGAAGAATATTGATAGTGATGATATAACATAACCGTCATCTGTATCAGAACGAATTATGCTGTGTTCGATTTGTTCGCTTAATTAGTCTTTGGATTGAAAAAAGTAATGCCGTAAATTGGGCGCGCTATGTTGGTCCTTGTTGTAATAATTAATTCAAGCAAGCGACATTCTGCATCTTGCGCGAATGCCGATGAGGGCCGTAAATAATAAGGGGTGGCAATGTTAGAGTTCAGGCCGACTTGCGAAAACTGCAATAAGTCCTTGCCGCCGGATTCGCTGGATGCACGTATTGAGCCTGAAGATCATGCACGGTTCGCGGCGGGGATCAGGTCTATTCCGCCCGAAAGGCGCTAGGGCTGTCTGGGTATGGCAGCCGTGCTTATGCGGGTTAATATATGAGGCTGTGGTCTATCCATCCGGGATATTTAGATTCAAAAGGGCTGGTAGCCCTGTGGCGGGAAGGTCTGTTGGCCCAAAAAGTGCTGTTGGGCGAAACCAAGGGTTACAAAAATCACCCGCAGCTCATTCGTTTCAAGCAGACCATCAACCCAGTGGGGGCGATAGCCAGTTATCTAAGGTGGGTGCAGGCTGAGGCGGAAAATAGAGGATATAAGTTCGACAATAATAAGATTGTTAATAAACGGCTTACAACTAACATCCTGGTGACTAACGGCCAACTCGAGTATGAGTTTCAGCATTTGCTGAGTAAGTTGCAGCTTAGGGATCCGAATTTATACCGGAGATTAAAAGATATAAAATCGCCAAAATTGCACCCCTTGTTTAAAAGGGTTAAAGGCGATGTGGCGGATTGGGAGATTGTCAGTGGCTCATAGGTGAGCCGATCGCGGACAGCTGCCTGACATTCGTTTTTTTGATTAGTGGTGCAGCTATCTCATCGGGGATTCCACTGAAGTTGCCAACCGGCAATACTGTCGTATTCCTGCTTGCCCATTACGATTACACCTTCCATAGACAACTCCTCTGTATTGAGTCGCTTGCTAAAGGTATGCTTCGAGCGATTTCCCGGGACGGAGGTCCATGCCACTTGTTTATCGTTTTTATCGCTGAGTGTGAGCGAAAAGGACGGATTATTGTAATAGCCGCTGTATATCAGCTTTAACCTCTTTGACATCGGATAAAGTTCGATGACGTAATGCATCTTGCCGTTGTACCAGTAGGTGGTGAGCGCAGCATTGTCGTTGCCGAGGTCGGGTACGGTGATAGGCGGCCAGGCTTTGCCGCCGTTGGGTAGCTTGATCAGCGGAATTTGCCGTTCGGATTTGCTTTGCTCAGTGGTTTTCGGTTGCGCGGATACCAGCTTGTCATCATTGATCCGCATGATTTGGCCGGTTTTGGTGTCCAGTCTTACCAGACGCCCCTTGTCGTCTTTTGACAGTTGGTAGCGTGGGGTGGCGGTGCAGCCGGCCAAGATGAGAATGCATAAACCGGTGATCAGATAATGACGAGATTTCATGATTGCTTAGTAGATTGATCGTTGGCATGGGTAAGGGT
>CAYWIQ010000259.1:0-3433 GCA_964458405.1 uncultured Chromatiaceae bacterium | reverse complement strand
ATAATATTTGTCGTGGCGTTTGGATGAGAATCGCGATGATCATCGACGATGATGGATTGTTGATACCAGGCGCGACTTGCAACATCGGTGATACTTACTAAATGGAGGCGTTACGACTATGAGAGTACAGGACATCATGATGAGCGATATCGCAACATGTACTCCCGCCACGGATCTGGCGGCTGTGGCAATGATGATGTGGAATAAGGATTGTGGTGTCGTGCCGGTGACGAACGAGCAGGGAAAACCAGTGGCAATGATCACCGATCGCGACATTTCCATTGCCGGAGCCACCCAGCGGCGACCTTTATCGGAGATTCCGGTGGCTGCCGTCAAGGACGGCGAAATCGTTGCCTGTGAAGCCGACCGGGACGTGAGAGACGCCATGCGCTTGATGGCCGATGCCCGCGTGCGGCGTTTGCCTATCATTGATGAAGAGGGAAAGCTGGTGGGTTTATTGTCGCTGGGAGATATCGTTGTCAATGTCCCGGGTAGCAGTGATGGAAATTCATCTGCTATGGACCTGCCCTACGAGGATGTCATAAACACGCTCAAGGAGATCTATGTACACCATTGACTAACCCAGATGAGTTAACAGTTGACTTACCTGCCAAGCGGTGGAGAGAGTTGCCCTTGATAGTGGTGAATCCATAATGCAATCCCGCAACATCATAGTCGTGGGAGGGGGATTTGCAGGTACGGCCGTCATGCGCCAGCTCGCGAAGAATATGCCCGCGGGCTGGCGCGCTATCCTGATCAGCGAAGAAAACTATATGCTGTATACCCCCTTGTTGCCCGAGTTGGTGGGAGGCTCGCTACTGCCCGCCCATTGTGTGGCGCCGCTTCGCCGCATCGTCAAGAGATTGGATTATCGCCGCGGCATCGTGACGGCGATCGATTTCGACGGACGATTGGTGCACTACCGGGAGCGGGTACCCAGACAGCTGCCTTATGAACATCTGGTGTTTGCCTGCGGTACCATGGCCAACATCGATATCGTGCCGGGCATGGCCGAACACGGCGTAGCACTCAAGACCCCGGGCGATGCGCTATTCCTGCGTAATCTGATGATAGAGCGCCTTGAGCAAGCGACATTGGAGCCTGATCGAGGATTGCGCCGAAGTCTGATCCGTTTCTTTGTGATTGGTGGGGGATCCAGCGGCGTGGAGGTCGCGGGGGCGATGCATGATTTTCTTGCCGCTGCCGGTAGGGAGTACCACGGCATCGATACGGATGAAATCGAGGTTATCCTGGTAGAGAGTGGCAAACGCTTACTTCCCGAATTTCCGCCATCACTGGGCGATTTTGCCCTGCGTGCGCTGGAAAACAGCGGAGTCCAGGTGCGATTCGATACGCGCATTACCCATATTACCGAAAGCGTAGCGGAAGATCAGCACGGTAACTGGTTCGATGCTCGTAATGTAGTGTGCACAATTGGAACGTCGACCTGCCCGTTGATCGAACGATTGTCGTTGCCCAAAGACAGGGGATTGATCAGCACCGATCCCGGACTGGCGGTACAGGGTATGGATTGCTTGTGGGCGGCGGGCGATTGCGCCGCGGTACCCAACCGCGTTACGGGTGATTTGAGCCCGCCCACCGCCCAGTTCGCGGTGCGGCACGGCAGGTGGGTGGCAAAAAATATCGTGCGCCAGATTGAGGGACGGAAGACTCTTCCTTTCGCCTATCGGCCGCGTGGTGAGCTGGCGTGCATCGGTTACCATAACGCGGTTGCCAGCGTATTCGGTTTGAAGTTATCCGGCTTTACAGCTTGGTTGTTGTGGCGTGCCTTTTATCTGTCTAAGCTGCCAACCCTTTTGCGCAAGATTCAGGTCCATTTTGAATGGAATGTAGAGATGCTTTTTCCTCAGGATGTGACTCAGTTGCATTTTGTCCGTACGCAGACGCGGCGTCGTCGGCATCAGAAAGCGGTCGGCTGTACTGTGACGGAAAGCTAGCCGGCCGGCGGACGAGAACTTATGATGGTGTCCCCCGGCTGCGGCTGCGAATCGTCCTGCAGGGGGAACAGGCTTAATTTCCCCTTGGCATCCACCGATGCTATCAACACTCCGTGTTGCGGTATATCTTTGACGAGTTCTCCGAATGCGTATTCGTCGCTTAACTCGGTGCTGTGAAATTCCCAGCCCTCATAATGGCAACGCATGAAATTCTCATAGTGGGCCTCGTCGCCAAAGGCGATGCGGCCGCGAAGGGTGTGTGCCACTTCCTTGATGCCGTTCTCCTCCTTGTGCAAGGAGGGTAACTGATATACCTGATTGCGTCCCAGTTCGGGCGCGAATCGGGTACAGACCAGGGCGTTATAGGCATCGTTGGCCGTAGCGGCCAACAGATGGCTGATCTCGTTGAGTTCAAGCGTTTCTTCTGAGCGTTCCGAAAGGATCTCGCCATGATGCGTCCGCATCACGCCCGCCATGCGGGCGCCGTACAGGTGGTTCCAGCTGGTATCACTGAGTATGGCAGGGACCTGCAGATCCTGCAGCGTATGGGCCAATTCCACCGACCAGGGTGAGGCGCCGACGATGAGCAAGCCATTGGCGCGATGCGCCGCGAGATGCAAGTGTCGGCCCAGCCGTCCGATGCTGAGGCCGTGCAATATTACCGTCGTTACGATCAGGGCGAACACCAGCGGCAGCAGCTGATCGGCGCCGCCATAACCTTTTTCGATCAGACGCGGGGCGAACAAGCCGGCAACCGCTGCGGCCACGACACCCCGCGGCGCGACCCATGCCACCAGCAGGCGTTCCCGCCAATCCATACGGCTGCCGATAGTGGCCATATAGACCGCCAGCGGACGCACAACGAATATTACGACGGCCAGCAGCGCGGCGCTGCGCCAGTCGAGGCGCGCCAGAGCGCCGGGATCCATGTCGGCGGTGAGCAGTACAAATATTACGGAGACCAATACCACCGTGATGTATTCCTTGAACCGACGCAGTTCGTCGATATTGCGCAGATGTCGATTGGCCAAAACCACTCCCGCCGCGGTTACCGCCAGCAAGCCGGCCTCTTCCTGGAAGCTATTTAGCGATATATAGAGAATCAGGACTGTCGCCAGCATCACCGGCGCCTTGAGATATTCGGGAACCAGTCCGCGCAGGAAGGTCCATGCCAACAGGTAGGCGAACGTTCCGCCGACGGTGACGGCGACGATCAACGATAATCCCAGATCACCGATTACGTCGAGGATCACGGGAGTATGTTCCGATGCGGAGACGAAATACTCGAACACCAATACGGCCAGCAACGCACCTACCGGATCGTTGATGATGCTTTCCCATTTGAGCAGGGCGGCGGGACGCCGCTGCAACTTGGCTTGCCTGAGCAGCGGCGTGATAACGGTGGGGCCGGTGACTACGATGATGGCGCCGAATATCAGCGCGATCGGCCAGGACAGATCCGCGATATAGTGTGC
>CAYWIQ010000258.1:0-3438 GCA_964458405.1 uncultured Chromatiaceae bacterium | reverse complement strand
CTACGGCGACAGCATGATCGTCGATCCTTGGGGGATGGTGTTGGACCACTTGCCGCGCGGCTCCGGGGTGGTGAGCGCGGATATCGAGCCACAACGCTTGAAGAGTATTCGCCACACCTTTCCTGCCAGTCAGCACCGCCGCTTCGTGTGCGTGCTCCCCGACGAGGCGCAACGGGATTCCGCCTGAAAGCTGTGTTACCCTGCCGTTTTGGCATTAAAGACCGGCGCATCTTGCCCGTGCGGGGCGGCGGCTTGCCTGTAGTGTGGGACACGGGCATCTCTAGGATAGCGCGTCGGCCGCTGCGGCGCTTCGCGCCGCCGATTGGAACCTGAACCAAAATACGCTTGTCACACAGATAATCGGTGCATGTCGGGACGGTACTTGAACGGCGTCCGGAGATGTAAAACCAATCTATTAAGGAAGATCAATTCACATGAGCGCTGCCCTTGATTTAGCCGCTAATACCATCCTTACCCCGGCGGGATTGAACGAAACCGATCTGGAGCGGGTACTGCACCAATTGATGTCGCATGAGGTGGATAACGCCGACCTCTATTTCCAGAGCAGCCGCCACGAGTCCTGGTCGTTGGAGGACGGTATCGTCAAAAGCGGTACCCACAGCATTGACCGCGGCGTAGGTGTGCGGGCGGTGAGCGGCGACAAGACCGGTTTCGCCTATTCCGACGAGATCGTGCTCCCCGCCCTGACCCAGGCCGCCACCGCGGCGCGGACCATCGCCCGCCTCGGTCAAGAGGGGCGGGTGCAGGCCTGGTCGCGGCGCGGCAAGCAGGCGCTGTATCAGCCCCTGGATCCTATCGATACCTTAACCGCGGAAGACAAGGTCGCTTTATTGCAGACCCTGGATGCGGAAGCCCGAAAGCTCGATCCGCGCGTCAAACAAGTGATGGTGGGAATGGCCGCAGTCTACGATACCGTGCTGGTGGCGGGCAGCGACGGCACCCTGGCCGCTGATGTGCGGCCGTTGGTGCGCCTGAACGTGAGTGTGGTGGCGGAGCATAACGGTCGCCGCGAACAAGGCACCTCCGGCGGCGGCGGGCGCGTCGGCTACCAGGTATTCCTCGACGGGGAACGCGGTCTCGGTTTCGCCCGCGAGGCTGTACGTCAGGCCCTGGTGAATCTGGAGGCCCGTGATGCCCCCGCCGGCACCATGACCGTGGTACTGGGGCCGGGCTGGCCAGGGGTGTTGCTGCACGAGGCCATCGGCCATGGCCTGGAGGGCGATTTCAACCGCAAGGGCAGTTCGGCCTTTTCCGGGCGCGTCGGTGAGCGGGTCGCCTCCGAGCTATGCACCATCGTCGATGACGGCACCCTGGCGGATCGCCGCGGTTCGCTCAATATCGACGATGAGGGCACACCCAGCCAGTGCACCATGCTCATCGAAAAGGGCGTCCTCAAGGGATATATGCAAGACAAGATGAATGCCCGCCTCATGGGGGTGGCGCCCACCGGCAACGGTCGCCGTGAATCTTATGCCCACCTGCCTATGCCGCGCATGACCAATACCTACATGTTGGCCGGCGAGCATGATCCCCAGGAGATCATCGCCTCGGTTGACAGGGGGCTGTATGCGGTGAATTTCGGCGGCGGCCAGGTCGACATCACTTCCGGCAAGTTCGTGTTCTCCGCCAGCGAGGCCTACATGATCGAAAATGGCAAGGTCACCTATCCGGTGAAAGGCGCGACTTTGATCGGTAACGGCCCCGATGTGCTGACCCGCGTCACCATGGTGGGCAATGATCTGCAACTGGATACCGGCGTCGGCACCTGCGGTAAAGAAGGCCAGAGCGTGCCGGTGGGCGTAGGCCAACCGACGATGCGTATCGACGGTCTCACCGTGGGCGGTACCGGCGCGGCTTGAACGGCCGATAGCAATGACAAATGGCGTGGGGTCGCTACAGTCAATCGTGGTGGGTGATCAATTCCCTTAGGGCGCGGAACAAGGCGCGCGCAGCAGTGGGCGGACGCCCCGTTTCTTGTTCCTTGCGCGCCTTCATCACCAATTGTCGCAAGCTTTGACGTTCAGCCGTAGGGAATTCGTCCAATAGCTCCGCCAAGGCCGCATCGCCTTCGGCGATAAGCCGTTCACGCCAGCGTTCCAAGCGGTGCAGTTCAGCAGCCTCGTCGCGGTCTTGGCCGGCCAGACCCTCCAATGCGTTGCGAATCGGCGTTGCGTCGACGCCGCGCATCAATTTACCGATGTACTGCAGTTGGCGCTTGCGTCCGCCTCGGGCCTGGATGCCGCGGCAGGCCTCAATGGCCCCGGTCAATTCTTCCGGCAGTTGCAGTTTGGCCATTACCGCTGCATAACGCGCCGGCGGCAGCTCCACCAGTTGCTTGCCCAGCAGCTGTACCGCTGTCGCCTCGCGCTTTAATTGTGATTTGGAAGGCGGCTGGTCGAGATCGAAGTGTTCAAGGTCGTCCTGATTCATTGCGAGAAGCATCATACCCCATGTGTTGGATGGCACCGAGTCGGTTGAGCACCAAGTCGTCCACCGGCCAGGATTGCCTGTTTGACAGCCAATTTCGGGCGGCGTAGCTTCGAGATCGAACCGCAAACGTTAAGCAAACAGCAGATCACCCATGAGCAAAACTGAATTATTGAGTATGTTACGAGAATTGGAGGTCAGTCTCCAGCAGCCGGGGGTTCGCCGCGATCTGCAGCGTCTGAACGCGCTGTTGCAAGATGAGTATCTGGAGTTCGGGCGGTCGGGACACCGTTACGGCAAGGCCGATGTCCTGGCGGTAATTTCCAGCGTGCGCACGTTTCCTTGCCTATGGTCCCAGGACTTCACCCTGCGGCAACTGGCTAGCGATGTCGCCTTAGTGACCTATAGATCAGCCTGCTTGGGTGAGGCGGGAACACTCGAAGATCCAACCTTGCGTGCGTCCATCTGGCAGCGCTCACCTTATGGATGGCAGATAAGCCTTCATCAAGGCACGCCCACGTCGCCATTCGCACAGGTGGTGCCGTGAGCGAATATCATCATAATCAGTGTGTGCCGTCCAAGCCGCTGGCCAAGGCAATAGGCAACGGCGATATTACCTACGGGGATCGCAACCGTATTTCAATGAGGTGGCCGTACCCATGAGCTATGTCGATCCGGAATCCATGGCGGAAAGCGATACCGCATTGGTCTATATCGCCGGCAAGACCGCCGAGGCCAAGGCGGTGGAGGACATCTTTACCCATGAGGGAATGACCTATACCGTCAAGCCCACCCCTTTTCTGCGTGCCAGCTTGTTCGGCGGTATGGTGGAACTGCCGGGCGTGGGATTCTATGTGCGGCGTGAACAAGCGGAGGCCTGCCGGGGCTTGTTACAGGGAAGACGATTCAGGGTGGGACTGGTGTTGGAAGGGGAGGAATGACAGCGTCACACTTTGACGCTGAGACCATTGAATCAAGACAAATCTATAG
>CAYWIQ010000257.1:0-3452 GCA_964458405.1 uncultured Chromatiaceae bacterium | reverse complement strand
CTGGATTTGGTGCGACGAACGCGGGTCCGCCCGGAAAAGGATTCCCCGGTTACTGCGGCGATGTTCGTTTGCATCGACGACATACACTCCATAGAACCTGCTCCCCCATAGCATCACTGCTCACGCCCTGATAGCTCCGGGAAGGGTGTTAGAAAGGAGGAATTTTAGCAGATCCCCGCGAGATCGGCAGCCTTCGACGATCAGGGCAGGGGCAACACCATGGCCTTGAGATGCAGCTCGTGCGCAAGCTTGTCACGTACCCCCTCGGCGGCGGTGCGTTGCCCCTCAGGACCGACACGCACCCGATAAACAGCCTGTCCGCCCTGCGCCGCGACCCGCTCCACGAACACGCGATAGCCCTGGCCACGCAATTTTGTCACTAAATCATCGGCATTCTTTTGGTTGGAGAAGCTCGCCAATTGCACAACCCAGCCTTTCTTGTGAGCCGCGACGCTCGCCGGGGTAGTGCCTGGCGTTGGGGCCACTGCCGCTTTGTCGGGCTGGGCTGGCGCTGTCGGCGGGGGAGAAGTGACCTGTGGCGACTGAGGTGCTGCCGCTGCCGGCGCGTGTTCGGGCACCGTTCCCAGTTGTTTCGCGCCTTCCGCCATATCGGTCTGGGCCTGTTTGGCGCGTTCATCCAGCGGCAATACCCGGGTCACGAAACCGTCGTCCGGCTTTTTCGGGATGTTACCCGTTCCCCACCATTCGCTGCCCTGATGCACATCGAGTAGGAAAGGAATGACGATGGCGCCCAGCGCCACCAGTACCAAGCCGCCGACTAGGCGTTGTTTAAAACGGTTTCGTTCCACGAATCACCCTGCTCCGCTACCCGTCCGCCACCAGGCGCTGTGGCGCGGGTCCATAGCTATTGCGACAGTATAAAATGACCCGAACACCACGATACGTTCACCGGGCGCCGCCGCCGCGGTGGCGCCTATCAGCGCCGCCGCCACCGTTGCATATTCATGTACCGCGTGCGAATCGACAGCGCTACGCACCTGTGCCGCAACCGCTGCGGCATCGGCACCGCGCTCCTCCACCAGACCCGCCGTATGCCATATGTCAATGCCATCTGCCAACGCGCCCACCACGCCGGCCACATCCTTATCCGCCAGCATCGCCACCACGGCATGGGTACGGCCCACGCGTGGCAATCCGCGCAAACCGTCCGCCAAGGCCGCAGCAGCCTGGGGATTGTGGGCGACGTCGCAGATGCGTAAGGCCTCACTATCCATGGGCTGCAAGCGTCCCGGCAAGGCAACCGTGTTCAGCCCTTCCCGCAACGCCTGCTGCAGTACAGGCAGACGATCGTTCACCAGCGTCAAGGCCGCAATCGCCGCCGCGGCATTGTTCAGCTGAAAAGGGCCGCGCAACTGCGGCATCGGCAAGGCATCGCGCCGCTGCCCCATCCCCCACCACGACCAACCCTCGTTGTGCCGCTCATAGCCGAAATCCCGACCGAAACAGTGAAACGGCGCATCCATAGCACGGGCGCGCTCGACTACGCTGGCCGGCGGATCTTCTCCACCGTAAACCGCGAACCGGCCGGGGCGGAGGATACCGGCCTTCTCCGCGCCGATGCGCTCACGATCCGATCCCAACCATGCCACATGGTCGATACCCACCGTGGTGATCACCGCCACATCGGGATCCAAAACATTGACCGCATCAAGACGACCGCCCATCCCCACCTCCAGAATCACCGCATCCAGATCGGCGCGGGCGAAGATATCCAGCGCCGCCAGGGTCCCGAACTCGAAATAGGTGAGACTGGTCTCGCCGCGTGCCGCATCGATGCGACAGAACGCCTGGCACAGCGCCTCATCACTCGCCTCGATACGGTCTATGCGAATCCGCTCGTTATAGCGTAACAGATGGGGTGAGGTGTAGGCACCGATGCGATAACCCGCTGCCCGGAGCATGGCCTCCAGCATGGCCACACAGGAACCCTTGCCATTGGTGCCCGCCACGGTAATGACAACATAGGGTGGATTCTGCAATCCCAGGCGTTGCAATACCTCATGCACCCGCTCCAGGCCCATATCAATCTTGGCGGGGTGGAGCGTCTCTTGCCAGGCGAGCCAGTCTGCGAGGGTGGCGTAGCGCATGTTGGTCGGGATTAGCGGTAAACCGCCATCAGGTTTGTGGGGTTTCTCATCAAGTCATGGGCACTGGAGTCGACATCACGCTCACGCCGCTGCCTGATGGGTCAATATCCCCAACAGATTGGCGACACGATCACGCATCTCACGGCGATCGACGATCATATCCACCGCACCGTGCTCCACCAAGAATTCGCTGCGCTGAAATCCTTCCGGCAAGGTCTCGCGCACGGTCTGTTCAATAACCCGAGGACCGGCGAAACCGATCAAGGCATTGGGTTCGGCAATGTTGACGTCGCCCAGCATGGCCAGACTGGCCGACACCCCGCCCATGGTGGGATCAGTTAGCACGGAGATGAACGGAATGCCCAATTTGTTTAGACGTGCGAGGGCGGCGCTGGTCTTGGCCATCTGCATCAGGGAATACAACGCCTCCTGCATGCGGGCACCGCCGCTGGCGGAGAAACACACCAAGGGGATGCGCTGTTCGACACACACACCCACGGCACGCACAAAACGCTCCCCCACCACCGAACCCATGGAACCACCCATGAAACTGAATTCGAAGGCCACTGCCACCAACGGCAGACCTTTGAGCTGGCCTTGCATGACGACCAGGGCATCACGTTCGCCGGTGGCCTTCTGTGCCTGAGTCAGACGATCCTTGTAACGCTTGATATCGCGAAAGCGTAACAGGTCTTGCGGTTCAATCTCGGCGCCGATCTCCTCCCGTGGCTCGGGATCAAGGAAGGTATCCAAGCGCCGCCGGGCATTGATACGCATGTGATGTCCGCACTTGGGACATACATCCAGATTACGCTCCATCTCCGAACGGTACAGTACCGCAGTACAGGTCTCGCACTTGGTCCATAGGCCTTCCGGAATGGATTTCTTAGTCCGGCCCTCGGTGCGAATCTTCAACGGCAGGAGTTTCTCAAACCAACTCATAGCAAATTACCCCAAGCAGCAAACAGTGAGAATAGCCCTTTAAATCTACATTCCTCGTCTGTTGCTACTAATTGTCGTCCATTGCCCGACGCATCACGGCGATCAAACCCGCCACCTCCGCCGGAATCTTATCAGGCGTAGCGGCCAACGCACCCACCTTGGCAACCAAGGCGCTGCCGATGATCACCGCATCGGCTTCCGCCGCTACCGCCGCGGCAGTGGCGCCGTCACGAATGCCGAAGCCTACGCCGACAGGCAAGGTAGTGACCGAGCGGATCTCCTTCACCTTGTCAGCCACCGCCGCGATATCAAGGGTAGCGGCGCCGGTCACACCCTTTAATGAAACATAGTAGACAAAGCCGCTGGCCGTGGCGCAGATTTTTTTGACCCTTGCCGCAGTGG
>CAYWIQ010000256.1:0-3470 GCA_964458405.1 uncultured Chromatiaceae bacterium | reverse complement strand
ACTCAATCCCATCGGCAATTACCTGATCGTGCGTCAGCGCGACGCCCACGCCTGGGCGGAGGTGTGGCTGGAAGGTCACGGCTGGACGCGGGTGGATCCCACGGCCGCCGTGGCGCCGGAGCGCATCGATCTCAGCATCGATAACCGTCTGCAAGCCCTAGGCGACGCCGTGCGCTTCGAAGTGCCACAAGCGGCATGGCTGGCCGCGCTATGGCGCGAGACCCATTTTGCCTGGGATGCGCTGAACAATAAATGGAATCAATGGGTGTTGAGTTATGGGGTAGAGCGGCAAGCGGACCTGCTGGGATGGCTGAGCTTGGGCGGCCTGAGCTGGCAAAACACGGCGATCCTGCTGTTGGCGGCGGTAGGCGCGGCGCTGGTCGGGGTGGTGATTTTCATACTTAAGCGGGAACGGCAGACCGAAGATGCCATCGTCCGCGCCTATCAGGGATTTTGCCGCAAACTGGCGCGCCGCGGCCTGAACCGCCGGTCTTACGAGGGGCCGGTGGACTTTGCCCGGCGGGTCGCCGCACAACGCCCCGATCTCGCCGGGCAAGTTCACGGCATCATTAAGCTGTATACCGCATTGCGCTATGGCGCCCTTCATACGCCGATCGCACTCGACATGCTGCGCCGTGCCGTACGCCACTTCCACCCCTGAATAGAGCGAATTCAGTCTAGAGCGCGGCTAGCTAATACGATCTCTATCCGCCACTCTAAATCGGCATTTAAGTCGAGCTGTAGTGGCTTAGTAAAATTTTTGGGCCTCAGGCCTTATCAGGCGAACATCACCGCCGCTGCCGTCACCTCCGTCAATCGCGACTGCTTGCAGGTCCTGTTACAATCAGGTCTAATGCCAGGAAATTAATACTAACAATGTTATTGGATTCGCCCTTGTTGATGCGTTATGGGTACTGAGAATAATTTTTTGGTACTTATCGAAAGTGAGTCCCGTATGTCCAGGCCATGAGACAGCGTAAAAATCACCTGCAGGAACGATCGAAAACCACGCCCCCCCGGAAACAACAGCGGCTTTTGGCCGCTATTCGCGAGCTCCACGGCCAATACCAACAAAGCAGCGACGTCGAAGCGCTGTTTGCCGCACTGCTGACGGCGGTCCAGGATCTTACCGGCAGCCCGTATGGCGCGGCCGGCGAAGTCGCCGCCGACACAGAGACTCAACTCAAGTACACGCCGTGGGCGAGCGTTTATCCGCAAGACGCAAATCCAAAACGCTTTGAGACTCTGTTGGCGCAGGTGATGAACGGTGGACGCCAACGCCTGGTCGCAAAGAGCGCAAGCACGCCACGCCGCACTACCGGCAAACCGGTCTTTCCCGATGCCTTTCTCGGATTACCCATCTTTAGCGGCAAGGACCTGGTCGCCGTGGTCGGCGTCGCGAATCGGTCGGCCGGCTACGATAAGGAGATGGGCGCCTTCCTCGACCCGCTGCTGTGTAGCGCCGGGACACTGATTCAATCCCATCGCAATGCACGGCAACGCCTGGATGCCGAGCGCGGGCAACGGCAAGCACTGTCGGAATGCAAGTACATCGAGACCTCGCTGCGCAGCATTGCCGGCACCGTGTCATCCGCCACCGGTGCCAAGTATTTTCGCTCCCTGGTGAAACAGCTCAGCAAAGTTCTACAGGTAGACGCCGCTTTCATCAGCATCCTCCGCAACGACGATGGGGACACCGCCGATATCATCGCCCTGTACGATCTCGGCGAGGTAAAGGCTAATTTCCGCCATTCCCTCCGCGCCACACCCTGCGAAAAAATAATTAGCAATGGTGCGCGGCATTATTTATCGGGGCTGAGGAAGAAGTTTCCCCACGATACCATGATACGGGAACGCAACTGGGACAGCTGTCTGGGCGTACCGCTGCGCGATGTATCGGGTCGGATACTGGGGGTTATCGCGGTGGCGAGTCGCCAGGCCATCACCCACCGCCAACCCGCCGAGGCTATTCTGCAGATCTGCGCGTCGCGCATCGCCGCGGAACTGGTGCATCAAAGCGCGAAAGAGAAGGCTAATAAATTATCGCAGGCGCTGGAGCAGACCGCCGACTCGATCAGTATCACCGACACCAACGGCATCATCGAATACATCAATCCCGCCTTCAGCACCATGACCGGTTTCAGCGCCCGCGAGGCGGTGGGTCATTATACGAGCATCGTTAAATCCGGCCGTCATGATTCACAGTTCTATCGCCAGTTATGGGATTCACTTCAACAGGGCCGTGCATTCCGCGATGTCTTTATCAATCGCAAGAAAGACGGTGAACTGTATTATGAAGAAAAGACCATCACCCCCCTCAAGGATGCACAGGGTCAGATCACTCATTATATTTCAACCGGCAAAGATATCACCGAGCGCATGCAAACCCAGGAGCGCTTGCACTATCTTTCCTATCACGATGTCCTCACGGAATTGCCCAACCGTCTGCTGTTCCTGGAATGGCTCAATCATGCTCTGGCCGTTGACGGCGATACCGGTATCAAGCTGGCGGTAATTTGCCTCGATGTGGATCGATTCAAGATCATCAACGATACCCTCGGCCATGACAGCGGTGATCGCGTCTTACTGGCCTTGGCCGGCCTCTTGAAATCCTGTCTGAGCAAAGGCGACACGGTGGCGCGCCTCGGCGGCGACGAGTTCGCGGTGCTGGTGGAACACTTCGCCTCGCCCAGCGACATCATGACCAAGATCAACAAGATCCTGGAAAGACTGTCCCACCCGCTGCACATCGACAGTCACGATCTTTATATCACCGTCAGCATGGGCATCGCCCTGGCGCCCGATGACGGCACGGATGCCAATACCTTGCTGAAGAATGCCGATGCCGCTTTGAACCGCGCCAAGGAACAAGGTCGCCATACCTATCAGTTTTACTCCGCCGACCTCAGCCATAAGGCCTCCAAGCGCCTCAGCCTCGAGACCAATCTCTACCGCGCCATCGAGCGCCAGGAATTCCATCTTTGTTATCAGCCGCAAGTCGATCTCGGGAGCGGACGGGTGATGGGGCTGGAGGCCCTGCTGCGTTGGCAGCACCCCGAGCTGGGCACGATAGAGCCGCTGGAGTTCATCCCGCTGCTGGAAGACACCGGCTTGATCATCCCGGTGGGTGAATGGGTGTTGCGCGCCGCTTGCACCGAGGCGGCGCGCTGGCAAAGTCTCACGGAAATACCGCTGCGTCTGTCCGTCAACCTCTCCGGCCGGCAGTTCAACGACCCGGCGCTGCACAAGACCGTGGGAAATATCCTCGCCGAAACCCAGCTCTCGCCGTCACAGTTGGAATTGGAGATCACCGAAAGTGTGTTGATGCAAAACGATCAGGCCTCCATGTCTAACCTCGATGCCCTGCAGCGCCTGCGAATCCGCATCGCCATCGATGACTTCGGCACCGGTTACTCGTCGCTCAGCTATCTCAAACGCTTTCCGGTGGACACGCTCAAGATCGACCGTTC
>CAYWIQ010000255.1:0-3495 GCA_964458405.1 uncultured Chromatiaceae bacterium | reverse complement strand
AAACGGGCAAGTAGAACCTGCCCGTCAAGGGATGGATATGCCCGGCCGGGGAACGGCTTGTGTCTCAAGCCGCAAGAGAGGGAAGGAGCCGTGCATAGACCATATAAGTATCGGTTGTCCGGACAGCTGAGTAAATGCGGCAAATTGTCACAGGCCGTCACGGTTGTTTGGTTAATAACTCGCCAAGTAGTCCCTAATGCCGCGACAATTGACCGCATAGGCGATCTTTTCCGCCGCCATTGGGGGCGATAGCCGATTGTGCTAAATTTGTCGGGTAATTAATCGGCTACAACTATGCCTCTTACCCAGACACCCATCACCCCCTCACCGGCCGCCATCAACCTGTGGCGCTTGGTGGTATACCGCTTCCTGATGTTGACAGGATTGATCATCGGCATGACATGGGCTGTGGTTGCCCATCGATTTGAGTTGCCGCTGGGGACATTGACCGCTGTCGTCGCGATCTTTGCGGTATTGAATCTGGTTACCTGGTGGCGACTGCGGCGGTGGACGCGACCTGTCGGTGACCAAGAGTTGTTTTTGCACTTCGTCAGCGATGTACTGATCCTGGCGGCGTTGTTGTATTTTACCGGCGGGTCAACCAACCCCTTCGTTTCGTTATTCCTTCTGCCCTTGACCTTGGCCGCCGCGGCCTTGCCGGGGCGTTACACCTGGGCGATAGCCGCGACGGCGGTAACCTGTTACTCGTTGTTGATGGTGTGGTATTACCCACTGCCGCATCGAGATGGCGGCAATTTCAATCTTCACGTCCTGGGCATGTGGTTCGGCTTCGTGTTGAGTGCCATGTTGATCTCCTATTTCGCAGTCAAGATGAGTGCTACGCTGCGCGAGCGGGAACGGGCGCTGGCGCAGGCCAGGGAAAACGCCTTGCGTGACGAACGATTGGTGGCGCTAGGCACCCTGGCGGCAGGCGCCGCCCATGAACTGGGTACCCCGTTGGCTACTATGGCGGTATTGGCCAAGGACCTGGAGAGCGAATGCGCCGCAACACCGGGCGTGACCGGACCGTTTCAAGTCCTGCGCAGCCAGATTGCACGCTGTAAGGATATTCTGGCGCAACTGGCGGTATCGTCTGGGCAAAATCGAGCCGAAGGAGGCCGTGATCAGGCCTTGGATCGTTATCTGGCGCAGCTCGTCGAGCAATGGCATGACGGGCGGCCCACGGTGGGTCTTCACCGCACATGGGAGGGCACGCAACCGCCACCGCGTATCATTGCCGATCAGACCCTGACGCAGGCAATCACCAATATCCTCAATAATGCCGCTGATGCCTCGGAACAATCGGTAAACGTGATCGGGCATTGGGACGAGCGTGAACTGCGCTTGGAGATTTGCGATCAGGGGGAGGGGGTGAGCGCGGCGGCGGCGAACCATGCCGGCGAACCGTTTTTCACGACCAAGCCTCCAGGCCAGGGTTTGGGCCTGGGGTTGTTTTTGGCGCAATCCACCATCAAGCGTCTGGGGGGCAGTGTGGAGTTGTTTAATCGCAAGCAGGGCGGTGCCTGTACCCGCGTGATCTTGCCGCTGCCAGGACTGAGTTTGAATTCATGAATCCAAGTACCGTAACTGACGAGAATGATTCCCTGCCCAATCTCCTGGTGGTGGATGACGATCCTACCTTTTGCCATGTGTTGGCCACGGCTTTGGAGAAACGTGGTTTCGCGGTACGCATTGCCCATGATGTGGAGAGCGCCTATGAACTTGCGCGTGAGGAGCCGCCGGAATTCGTGGTCCTCGATTTGAAGATGCCCGGCGAGTCAGGCCTAACCTTAGTGCAAAGGCTCAAAGCCCTGGACAGCCACACCCGCATCGTCATCCTCACCGGCTATGCCAGTGTGGCCACCGCGGTGGAGGCGATTAAATTGGGCGCGACCCATTATTTGACCAAGCCCACTGACGCCGACGAGATTGTGCAGGCGTTCTGGCAGCAGGACGGCAACGCCGATATCCCTATCGGTGACCAGCGGCCGTCGGTGGACCGCCTCGAGTGGGAATATATCCAGCAAGTCTTGAAAGATTGTGACGGTAATATCTCGGCCACTGCACGGATGCTGGGTATGCATCGTCGTACCTTGCAGCGTAAGTTGCAAAAGCGACCGGTGAAACGTTAAATCGGCTATGATTTTGGCTGTTGTTCTTTAATCAAAACATGTTTCGAAGTATTTATCCGTCGACATTCCGCTATCTATCGCCGCGCGGCAGGTATTACAGTCCATGTAGGTTCCATGGACAGCCCAATGTTCGAATAATCGGATTAGTGAGAACTTCGCCATTTGCCCCTAACCGAGAGCAGAACGATGGCTGCTGATACGCCGATTACCGAACTTCCTTATGCCTTTGGTTCGCCCGCGGCTATGGGGCTGCTTCGTCAGACAGCCGAGGATTTTCAAGTTGAAGAAGAACTGGGGCACGAGCCGGAAAATGAAGGTGAACACCTGTGGCTGTGGGTGGAAAAGCGCGGCGTAAACACGGAGCAGGTCGCGCGTCAGTTAGCCCAGGCCGGCGGCGTGCGTCAGAGTGATGTCGGTTATGCCGGTCTAAAGGACCGCCATGCCGTGACCCGTCAGTGGTTTAGCATCCAACTCCCCAAAAGCGATACGGGGCAGGCCGATCGCTGGGGGGATGAGCAATGGCGGGTACTGCGCGTCACCAAGGCCCGTCGTAAGATTCGCCGCGGTGGGTTGCGTGGTAATCGCTTTACCATCACCGTACGGGGTTTGCGAGGTGACCTGGCCGCGTTGGAGGACCGGCTGGGCCGTATTGCCGACCGGGGCGTCCCCAATTATTTCGGTGAACAGCGTTTCGGTCGCGACAATATGGCGCGGGCCGAGGCCATGGTAAGCGGTGAACTGCGTGTGAGGGATCGCCATCTGCGCGGCATTTATTTGTCCAGCCTGCGTTCGGCCTTGTTCAACGCCGTACTGGCGAGGCGGGTGACGAATAACAGCTGGGATCAAGCACTGAGTGGCGAGGCGCTCAATCTGGACGGCAGCCGCAGCTTTTTCGTGGCAGATGATATTGATGATGAGATAAGACGGCGGCTGGCAGCGGGCGATATTCATCCCACCGGTCCGCTATGGGGGCGCGGGGAGCCTCCCAGCCGGGACGGGGCTGGGGATCTTGAGCTGCAGATCGTCACCACCTGTCCCGAGTCTTGGCGGCAGGCCTGTGTCGCTGCCGGGATGAGCCAGGAGCGTCGACCGTTACGCACGGTCGCTGCCGATATGCGGTGGCGATGGCTTGCAAGTGACGTACTGCAGTTGGATTTTCGACTGGTCGCCGGGGCCTATGCCACAACTTTGTTGAGAGAGGTTGTCGGCGGGTAGGTCGTTTGGGTTTGTTATTGTTGTTGTTATTGGTTTGAGCCTATTGGGGAAAGGCTGGCCTGGATATCAGCCGGCCAGCCTATCTGTAATGGTCGCTTAGAAAGGAGTGGAGTTCGGGAGAATATTCTATGAACATTAATGACGCCGT
>CAYWIQ010000254.1:0-3499 GCA_964458405.1 uncultured Chromatiaceae bacterium | reverse complement strand
TGCGCGCACTCATATTGTAAGTCTTTTCGATGGTCTCGGCCTTCATGCCCTGATCGAGGAGCCGGCGCTGCTTTTCCCTTCCCAGGGAATGGCCGGTATGCACCAGCGGCACGCCCAACAGGCCCGCCAGGCGTGCGCCCACATGGCCGGCGTCCGCATAATGGCTGTGGATCACGTCGGGAAGCTTACCGATGCGGCGGATGTACTTCAGTGCGTTATCGGCAAAACTGTCGAGATGCGGCCACAACACCTCTTTGCGCAAATAACGGCGCGGGCCGCAGGGAATGCGGATGATGAAGGCCTTGTCGGACAAGGCCTCTTCCGGCCTGGCATAGTCATCGTCGACCTTGGCGTCTTCGACCAAACGGGTAAGCACATCGACGCGCGCGATACGTGGGTGCTCCGCCAGGGCGCGGGCCAGTTCCACTACATAGGTGATCTGACCGCCGGTGTCGGCATCGCGTCCCAACTCCAAATCATGACTGCGCATCAAGCCGTGGACGCTGATCAACATTAAATACAAGCCTTCGTCCTGTTGTGTCATACCCCCCACTTCCGCAAGCAACGCTCATACAGCTCATGATCGCTGGCGGTAGCACCCCGCATGCGACACACCTCGGCGGCAAAATCCACCGCCCGTTTCGCCAAATCCGCCAAGGGCCAGCCCCGCAGCAGACCCAGGATGCTGACCGCACTGAACGCGTCGCCGGCGCCGACGGTATCCACGATTTCCCCCCGGGTGGGAGGCGCAACTTCCGCCGTCACCTCGTCCGCCAATACCAGCGCCCCGGCCTCGCCACGCGTCACCACCAATACCTGCAAACCGCAGGCGCGCCGCAATTCCGCGGCCAGCACTGGGATATCGCCAGCTGGGCTGTCATGGTCGCGCGCCAGGATGCGCAATTCGTGTTCATTGAGTTTCGCCCAGTGCGCTTGACGAAGTGCACTATCAAGCCAGGGCAACTGCCACCATGGGTCACGCAGATTGACATCCACGAACGACGGAATCTTCGCCGCACGCAGCCTATCCAAGGCGGCGCGTGCCGCTGGGTGGCGGGCAATCAGACTGCCGTGATACAAAAGCTCATAGCGCCCTTCGCTCAACAGACCCTCCACCGCGCCAGCGGCGATGAAATCGTAGGCCTGTTCCGGAACGATTTCATAACTGGGTTCATTATCGTGAAAGTTAACCACCACCCGGCCGGTGGGATGGCTGGGATCCTTTTGCACGCCGCGGGTATCCATGCCCCAAGAGGACATGGCCGCGAGTATCCGTTCCCCCAATTCATCATCACCGACTTGGCTCACGAACAAGGGTGACAAACCGAAGCCTTGCAGGTGCCAGGCGACATTGAACGGCGCCCCCCCCAATACCGTATTGCCATCGGGAAAACTGTCGTACAGAACTTCGCCGAATACCAGTGGCCGCAATGGATGTTGTGTCATCGGATCCTGCTCCATGGCTTCGATCCCCGCGCCGGGTCTACGCGGCCCTCCACGAAGACCGGTGTAGCTTGTGTGGTGAAGAACCACCTCGCAGGGCATTCGATCAACCGGATCGTGCGATCTGGAAATATCGAAGATACCTGCAACACCATTAGCTTACCGCCATAACTAAGCGACGTGAACAATCGCACTTGTCCATTCGGAATCCCGAGCATCGCGGGCATCCATACACATCTTAAATTAATTATTGACGACGATAAGCGCCGAAAACATCGGTCAACTGAAAGTAATATTAGAAATCGGCCCATAGCTATATGGGCTTAAAAAGATTAGCATTTTTAGCGCGCGATTTCAAATATCGCTGCAACGATCATGTGCTGCGCAACAGTGATCGCAGCCGTCATCACCACACCTAGACAGGACAGTTCGTGCGGCGCTGCTGAACGGATTCAGCCGAACTGAAAGGCGGAGACGGCCACATTCATCACGTGGTCGCTGAAGATACGTTGGCCGCTATCCTCACCCGCCGCACCCGCGGCCACCATCAACGGCAGCAAATGTTCCTCGCGTGGATGACAGCTGCGCGCCTGCGGCAGTGAGGTCCATGCACCGAGACGCTCATTGCGCATAGCAGCTTGCGGCAGGCTGACGACATCGCTCAAGGCGGCATCGAAGGCATCCGATGCCGGAGTAGCTGCGGCGGATCCGAAGCCGCGCATATTGTGATAGCTCATACCGCTGCCGATGATCAGCACACCTTCATGGCGCAGCGTCTCCAGCGCCCGCCCCACTGCGATATGCTCGCCGGGGACGAGCCCGGCCTTCAGAGACAGTTGCACAATGGGAATATCCGCATCGGGATAGACGAGCTTAAAGGGGATAAAGACTCCGTGATCGAAACCGCGCGCGCCGTCGCCGCGCACCACACTCCCCGCCTCGGTCAGCAACTGCTTAATACGCGTTGCCAATTGCACCGAATCCGCGGCGGGATACCTCAGTCGGTAAGTGTGTTCGGGGAACCCGTAATAATCGAACAGCAGCGAAGGCCGCGGCGCTTGCGTCACGGAAAATTCAGCTTCTTCCCAATGGGCGGAAATGATGAGCAAGGCCGTGGGCCTGCCACCCACGGCTGCGCCCAGACCACGCAGCCACTCCGCCATCTTGTCCCAGGTATCAGGGGGGCCCATGGTCCATTCCATAAAGAAACACGGGCCGCCGCCATGAGGGATATATAGGGTCGGAAATTTCATAATTGCGTTCCTGAGCGGCGACAATAACGCTTATAAGCTGTTATCTACTCTGCAAAAACCGCAATCAGCCTATAACCCATGATTTATTAAGGAAATCTGCGTTGAAGAAAGCCTCAATCTCGCCGATAACCAATAGATCAATCAATAAGTAAGAAGTTCGACTCATGCTAAGTGTCTACTACTCTCGGCATTCACACAATCGGCTTTACGCCGGCTTCCGGCGGGAGTCTTCAGTATATCTTCAATCGGGATTCCAACTCATCGAATTGCTCATCGCCCTGGCGGTAATCTCCGTGCTGGCAATGATTGCAATACCCAGTTACTCCAGTTATCGCGACAAAGTAGACAATGCCGACGCCGACGCCGACCTCACCACCATCGACCAGGCAATCGAGCGTTACTATACGGAATACAATCATTACCCTGACAGCCTCGCCGATGTCCGTCTGGATAATCTGCAAGACCCCTGGCAGCACCCCTATTACTATCTGAGAATCAACGGCGCCGGGCTCAAGGGTAAGACCGCCTTGAGAAAGGACAAAAATCTGGTGCCGATCAACACCGATTATGATTTGTACAGCAGCGGCAAGGACGGCGCCACTATCGCCCCGCTCACCGCCAAAACGAGCCGGGATGACATCGTCCGCGCCAATAACGGAAAATATATAGGGCTCGCCGCGGATTATTAAAGCGGCGTCGAAACATGCTCCAACTCGACAATAGTTTTCTGCGCAGCAAATTCTCCCGGCGCATATTACTGCTCTTCATATTGTCGGCCGTCATTCCCGTCACGGTTATCGCCT
>CAYWIQ010000253.1:0-3525 GCA_964458405.1 uncultured Chromatiaceae bacterium | reverse complement strand
GAGCTTGTCCGCCAGGCGGTCATCACGGTGCCGGCCTATTTCAACGACGCCCAGCGGCAGGCCACCAAGGACGCCGGCCGGATCGCCGGCCTTGAAGTGTTGCGCCTGGTGAATGAGCCCACCGCCGCGGCGCTCGCCTACGGCATGGACAAGAAGCGTGGCGATCAGAAGATCGTGGTCTACGACCTGGGCGGGGGTACCTTCGACGTCTCCATCATCGAGATCGCCGAGATTGAGGGCGAGCATCAGTTCGAGGTGCTGTCCACCAACGGCGATACCTTCCTCGGCGGTGAAGACTTCGACAAGCGCATCATCGATTACCTGGTGTCCGAGTTCAAAAAGGAATCGGGCGTCAACCTGGAAAACGATCCCCTGGCGCTGCAGCGTCTCAAGGAAGCGGCGGAGAAGGCCAAGATCGAGCTGTCCTCCAGCCAGCAGACCGACATCAATCTGCCCTACATTACCGCCGACGCCAGCGGTCCCAAGCATCTCAACATGAAGATCACCCGCGCTAAGCTGGAATCCCTGGTGGAAGATCTGGTGGCGCGTACCGTCGAGCCTTGTAAAGTGGCTTTGAAGGACGCCGGCATCAGCGCCGGCGACATCACCGAGGTGATCCTGGTGGGCGGTCAGACCCGCATGCCCAAGGTGCAGGACACGGTGAAGGACTTCTTCGGCAAGGAGCCGCGCAAGGACGTCAACCCGGACGAAGCGGTGGCTGTGGGCGCCGCCATCCAGGCCGGTGTATTGAGTGGTGAAGTCAAGGACGTGCTGTTGCTGGACGTCACGCCGCTGTCCCTGGGTATCGAAACCCTGGGCGGCGTCATGACCAAACTGGTGGATAAGAACACTACCATCCCGACCAAGGCCTCGCAGACCTTCTCCACCGCGGAGGACAACCAGACCGCGGTAACCATCCATGTATTGCAGGGCGAACGCGAAGTCGCTTCGGGCAACAAGTCCCTGGGCCGTTTCGATCTCGCCGACATCCCGCCGGCGCCGCGCGGCATGCCGCAGGTCGAGGTGTCTTTCGACATTGACGCCAACGGTATCTTGAACGTGTCGGCCAAGGACAAGGCCACCGGCAAATCGCAGTCCATCGTGATCCGCGCCTCCAGCGGTCTCAATGACGACGAGATCGATCGCATGGTCAAGGACGCCGAGGCCCATGCCGCCGACGACCGCAAGTTCCACGAACTGGTGGGCGCGCGCAACCAGGCGGACAACATGATCCACGCCGTGGAGAAATCCATCAAGGAACTGGGCGACAAGGTCGAGGCCGACGAGAAGAAGAAGGCCGAGGACGCCATCGCCGCGCTGCGCGAAGCCATGAAGGGCGACGACAAGGCCGACATCGAGGCCAAGACCCAGGCCCTCACCGAAGCGTCGGGTAAGATAGCCGAACGCGCCTACGCTCAGCAGCAACCGGAAGGCGGCGCCGGTCCTGAAGCCGCTGCCGGCAGCGATGAGAAGGCCCAAAGCAGTGGCGGCGGCGCCAAGGAGGAAGTCGTGGACGCCGAGTTCGAGGAAGTGGACGACAACAAGCGTTAACTCTAAACATCCCTCTCCCTCAGGGAGGTGAGGTGGATATATGAAAAGGTCCTGTGGACCTTTTCCCCACCGAACGGGCGCACAAAGTTTTGGTGCGCCCCGGCGGGATGACAAAAGGTGAGGGGGAGCTGATAACTAAATTCCCCGAGCTATTAATCCGGATGCGGATAATATTAACGCTTAGAACCGGCACCCAAGGGCGACTCGTAAGAGCCGCCCTTGTGCCGTTCACCTACTATCCCTCTCCCTCCGGGAGAGGGAGCGAGGGTGAGGGGACATATGTCCTCAAGCATTAAACATAATAACCAGGGGTTGAAGATTTAAATGGCGAAACGCGATTACTACGAAGTACTGGGCGTGGCCCGCAATGCCAGCGAGGACGAACTGAAAAAGGCCTATCGCCGCCTCGCCATGAAGTATCACCCCGATCGCAACCCCGGTGACGAAAAGGCCGAGGCCAATTTCAAAGAGGCCAAGGAGGCCTACGAAGTGTTGGCCGACGCGCGCAAGCGCGCCGCCTATGATCAATTCGGCCACGCCGGCGTCGACCCCAGCATGGGCGGCGGCGGTGCGGGCGGCGCCGGCGCCGGCAGCTTCAGCGACATCTTCGGCGACATCTTCGGCGACATCTTCGGCGCCGCCGCCGGCGGACGGGGCGGTCCACAGTCGCGGGTGCGGCGCGGTGCCGATCTGCGCTACAACCTGGAGATCAATCTCGAAGAGGCGGTGCACGGCACCAATGTCAAAATCCGCGTGCCGACTCTGGTGGTCTGCAAGACCTGCGAAGGCAGCGGCGCCGCCAAGGGTAGCGGTCCGACGCAATGTACCCAATGCGGCGGCGCCGGTCAGATCCGCATGCAGCAGGGTTTCTTCTCGCTGCAACAAACCTGTCCCCGCTGCCACGGCACCGGCACCATGATCAAGGATCCGTGCAAGACTTGCCACGGCCAGGGCCGCGTCCAGGAACACAAGACCCTGTCGGTTAAGATCCCCGCCGGCGTGGACACCGGCGACCGCATTCGTCTCGCTGGCGAAGGCGAGGCCGGCGAACAAGGCGGCCCGGCGGGCGACCTCTACGTCTTCGTCCACGTCAAAGACCATCCCATCTTCACCCGCGAAGACAGCAACCTCTATTGCGAAGTCCCCATCAGTTTCGCCACCGCGGTACTGGGCGGCGAGCTGGACGTGCCTACCCTGGACGGTCGCGTCAAACTCAAGATTGTCCCCGAAACCCAATCCGGCCAGGTGTTCCGCCTGCGCGGCAAGGGCGTGCGCTCCGTCCACGGCGGCGAGACTGGCGACCTGCTGTGCCGCGTGGTGGTGGAAACCCCGGTCAGACTCAACGAAAACCAAAAAGACCTCCTGCGCCAGTTCGACGAAACCATCACCGGCAGCGGTCACAAACACAGCCCCAAGGCCAAGTCGTGGTTCGATGGGGTTAAGAAGTTTTTTGAGGATATAAAGTTTTAGGATAGAGGGAAGAGTGCAGCGGGATTGTTCACCTGACTACCCTTTCACGGCGGCAACATGGGCTCGAATCCCCTTGGGTAGCTATCCCTGACTAGCTCGGTCAAGGCTGGTACTCAATACCCATGTCATCAACGACCGCCGCCGGTTAGAAGCACAAATACCAATTGCATCAAATAGTGGTAGTGGCCACTCGTTCTCCTCTTAGCCACAAGAAGCAGATTGTGCGCTAATGCTGCATGTTCTGCCTCCTCGCACGATCAGCTGCTTTACGGGCAATGCTAACTGAGTAAAGTGCAGCAAATGCCGCGAAAGTTCCACCAATAGCGCCTATAATCCTGCCAGCTGCTGATATAAGAGAAAGTGTTGTTTTGTCCAATTAACGCATTTCTGATTAAAGGATACCGTAATGTCTTAAAAATACCGCGGCAAAGAGTCCAATAGCAATTGTAGCAAGCGCATACTTAATTGTGGTGGATACGGAGATTAACTCAGTGAGCTGCATTT
>CAYWIQ010000252.1:0-3525 GCA_964458405.1 uncultured Chromatiaceae bacterium | reverse complement strand
CCCGGTCGCCGCCCCAGGTGAGGATCTGGCCTTCCAGCATGGTCTTGATCCACACGTATTGGGCGCGATCCAGGGGATGGCGGCCCCGTAGCGCCTCGCCGTCCAAGGCGTCGGCGATGGCCGCACCCGGTGAGTAGTCGGCCAACTCGGTACGGCGATCGGGATGCAACAGCGCCGGTACCCGTTGGCCGCTGGCCAGCCAGGGTTGCAGACAGGAGGGTGTGAAACCCACCTTGGCGGTGAGGGCGGGATCTTCGATGTTTTCCTCTGAAAGCATGGCGCCGGTAAACAGCTTGTTGCTCTCGGCCAGCATGGCCTCCCACTCGCGGCGTTCGTCGGCGGGCAAATGATCGAGGCCGTGCTTGAACATATCGCGGCGAAAGGCGGGATAACCGCCGAACAATTCATCGGATCCCTCACCGGTAAGCACCACCTTGTAGCCGATCTCGTTGACGCGGCGACTCATGAGCAGTTTGGCCACGCCCAGGGTGTTGTAGATGGTGCGTTCGGTATGCCACAGGGTCTCTTCGAAATGATCATAGAGATGGGTGGCGTCGAGGCGCAACACCTCCTGATCCGCGCCGGCGGCCTCGGCCATTTCCCGGGCGATGGGTGTCTCGTCGTATTCGGCGCTGTCGAAACCGATGGTGAAGGCCTTGACCGCCCCTTGGGTGCTGGCGGCGGCCATCCCGATGATGGAGCAGGAGTCGATGCCGCCCGATAGATAGCAGCCCACCGGCACGTCCGCCTCCAGGCGCAGCTGCACGGCATGGATCAGCCGTTCGCGCACACCGTCGATGTATTGCGCTTCGTCGCCGACGGCGCCGCGCGCGTCTTCTTCGGGAAACGGCATGTCCCAGAAACGGCGTTCGCTGATGTGCAGGCGGCCGTCACGGCGCTGAACGGTGAGCACGTGGCCGGGCTTGACTTGATGGACGCCGGCAAAGGCCGTGGTACCCGGGACCATGGTCTGCATGAGTTGGTGATAGAGGCCGGCGGAATCGAAGCGGCGCGGGACCTCGGGGTGGGCAAACAGCACCTTGAGTTCGGAACCGAACACCAGACCGCCGTCGATTTCGGTCCAGTACAGCGGTTTGATGCCGAAGCGGTCACGCACCAGGTGCACGCAGTCTTGATCGCGGTCGTGGAGGGCGAAGGCGAATTCGCCGCGCAGGTGAGGCAAACTGTTTTCCAGACCCAGTCGCGGATAGAGATGCAGGATCAGTTCCGAATCGCTCTTGGTGCGGAAGCGCGCGCCGCGGGCGGTGAGATCGGCGCGCAGTCGCTGGTAGTCGTAGAGTTCGCCGTTCTGGGCCAGCATCAGCCGGCCGTCGGCCGAGATAAAGGGTTGCCGGCCCCGTTGTTCATCGAGATCGATGATGGACAGGCGGGCATGGCTGAAGCCCACTCCGTCCCGCGCCTGCCAACCGAAGCCGTCGGGGCCGCGATGGTATTGAATGGCCGCCATCGCCACCAGGGTCTCGGGATCGACGGGACGACTGCGGTCTGCATAAATGAATCCGGCTATTCCACACATAATTAGGTAAACACCTTCAAGATTGATGACAACAATGCCATGCGCATGAACACCGCGCCGCGGGCCTGGGCGAAGTACCAGTTGTGCGGGGTGTCGTCGAGTTCGCGTTGCAGTTCCTGGCCGCGGGCCAGGGGATGGAGAATGATGGCATCCTCTTTGAGTGGCGAGGATTTATCGAGACGGTAGCGGCTGCCCAATTCCTCGTAGTCGTCACCCAGCCAGGCGATGGCGTTGATGTATACCACATCCAGCTTGGGCAACACCTTGTTGAGATCGGTGGTGACGCGTAGCTTTAAACCGGCCTTTTCCAGGGCCTCGCGCTGGCCCTTGGCGAAGGGCTGGTCCTCGTCGCTGATGATCACCACTTCCTTGATGGCGCTGGCGAACAGCGATAACAGGGTCAGCAGGCTGCGTACCGTGCGCATGCGGCCCGGGACGCCGATGATGCCGATTTCGATGCGCTGCTTGGGATCGATGTCGGCGGTGGCCAACGTGGGCCGCCATTTGAGCAGGGTGTAGATGTCGGCCATGGCCTGGGTGGGGTGTTCGTCGCTGCCGTTACCGCCGTTGATGATGGGGATACGCAGCGATTCCAGCATCTCGTAAACGGCCCCGGCAGCGCTGTCGCGCAGCACCACCAGATCACCATAATGGTTGAGCATCTCGCCGACGTCATAGAGTGATTCGCCCTTGGCGATGCCGGTGGAGGCGGGATCGGTGATGGACATGATGTCGCCGCCCAAGCGATGCCAGGCACTCTCGAACGACAAACGGGTACGGGTGCTGGGCTCGTAAAAGGCGCTGACCAGGATCTTGCCTGTCAACGGACGGGTGATCAACTGCGGTTGGGTCTCATAGCGGGCGGCCAATCGGGCGAGCTGGGTGAGTTGCTCGCGGCTGAATTGCTGCGCCGACACTATGGGGCGCTGGGCCAGGCTCAACAGCGGCGTGAGATCTTCTTCTATGTGATCCAACAGTACGCGGGGGCGTTCGAACCCTTGGGTATCCAGCAAGTGGTTCTCCACCGGTTCGTGCAGCCGGGGATTGAGTTTGGCGTCTACCATAATCGTCCCTTCAACAAATCCTTAATCCAGAAGCTGGTCAACACCATCGGCGCTGCCGCGGTGACCAGAGTTGCCCACACTTAACAGCCAAGCGTGGGCGGCACAGAGGATGATCCATAACACGAAAAGGCGGCCAGATTGAAACAGCCACTAGCGGCGCCTAGGGAGGCGCGGTGCAGGCTGTTCATGGTTCCACCTTTTGTTGAATTTCACGGATAGCCTCGTCGGTATTCATCACCCGCGCGTAGCGGTCCTTCATAGTAGTGATGGTGGCCTGCTGCAATTCGGGGGTCACGGTGGCGCAGCCGTCGGCGATCAGCGTCACGTGAAAGCCTAGGTCGCAAGCGTCGCGAATGGCGGTGGAAACGCACTCATTGCTGTAGACGCCCACCACTACCAGGCCGTTGATGTCCAGATTGCGCAGGATATATTCGATGTTGGTGGCGTTGAACACGCCGCTGGCAGTCTTGTTGATGACGATCTCATTTTCGATGGGCGCCACCTCTTCCAGAAACTCGGCTTCCTTGGAGCCCGGCGGCGCGTGCAGGTTGAGACGCTTGTGTCCGACACTTCTGTCGCGACCGTCCATGGTGAGGGATTGAATGCGGGTATGGATCACTTCCAGGTTATGTGCGCGAAAGGCTTCCTGCAGACGATGTACATTGGGTATCACGGTATTCTGCAGGCGTTCGAAATAATATTTCTGTGCTTCGACGGGGATGCCCGAAGCCGCGACGTCGGCGAACACGCCGTGTCCCGGCGCTGCATCCAGGTATTGCAGGTCGATGCACAGCAAGGCGGTGCGATGAGTCTGCAGTGAGCGAGTGACCGCCGGGGCATGGGTGATGGACTTGCGATAGGTATCCCGTAAGGGATCGACTTCGAGAAAAGCCTCGGTATTACCCTTGATGTCTTTTTCGTTTT
>CAYWIQ010000251.1:0-3570 GCA_964458405.1 uncultured Chromatiaceae bacterium | reverse complement strand
GTTCCCGCCTCACCACAGCAGCGATCGGAAAGCTGCACCTGGGCGCCGCCCAACAACTTGGACGCCACGTTCACCGGGTTATGGGTCTTCATCGGTGAATGACACGGATCGTGGTAAAGGTAGCGCACTCCAGCCACGCCTTCCAGGCTTACGCCCTTCTCCATGAGGAATTCATGAATATCCAGCAGGCGGCAATCGGGGAAGATCCGCCCGAATTCGTACTTCAACAACTGGTCCATGCAGGTGCCGCAGGACACGATCACCGTTTTGATGTCGAGATAGCTCAACGAATTGGCGACACGGTGGAACAACACCCGGTTCTCGGTGGTGATCTGTTGCCCCTTGTCCACGTCACCGGCGGAGGTCTGGGGATAGCCGCAACACAGATAGCCCGGCGGCAGCACCGTCTGCACGCCCACCTCGTAGAGACCGGCCAGGGTGGCAAGCCCGATCTGACTGAACAGCCGTTCCGAACCGCAGCCGGGAAAATAGAACACCGCCTCCGACTCTTCGTTGACCTTGGCCGGGTCGCGCAGGATGGGGACGGTCTTGGTGTCCTCCACGCCCAGCAAGGCGCGCATGGTCTGCATGGGCAGTTTGTTGGGCAGCGGCTTCTTGACGAATTGAATCACCTGGGCTCGCACCGCCGGCTTGCCGGTGGTATTGGCGGGCCGCTCATTCTGATCACTCGGCAGAAAGCGCCTGGCGAGGGCCACGGCATAGCGCTGCGCGGCGTAGCCCCAGCCGATCATGGTCTTGCGCATCAATTTGATGGTGGACGGATCGGTGACGTTGAGAAAGGCCATGGCGGCCCATGCCCCTAGATTGGCGCGGCGCTGGCCGCGGTCCTTGAGGATCTTGCGCATACGGATCGAGACGTCGCCGAAGTCGATATCCACCGGGCAGGGGCTGAGGCACTTATGGCATACCGTGCAATGATCGGCCACGTCGTTCATCTCGTCGAAATGGCGCACCGAAATTCCGCGGCGGGTCTGCTCCTCGTAGAGGAAGGCCTCGATCATCAGACCGCTGGCGAGGATCTTGTTGCGCGGCGAATAAAGCAGATTGGCGCGCGGCACATGGGTATTGCATACCGGTTTGCATTTACCGCAACGCAGGCAGTTGCGGATGTCGTCGTTCAAGCCCCCCAGTTCGCTCTCTTCCAGCAACAAGGCTTCTTGCTGCACCAGCCGCAAAGACGGCGTGTAGGCGCGTGACAATCCCGAACCGGCCAACAGCTTGCCACGATTGAAACGGCCCTCGGGGTCCACCTGTTGTTTATAGGCCGCGAAGGCCTCTAACGTTTCCGGCGCCAAGTAGTGAATCTTAGTGATGCCGATACCGTGTTCACCGGAGATGACGCCGTCCAATGACTGCGCCAAGGCCATGACCCTGTCCACCACCCGCTCCGCCTCCTGCAGCATTTGGTAATCGTTGGAGTTGACCGGGATATTGGTGTGCACGTTGCCGTCGCCGGCGTGCATGTGCAGGGCGACGAACAACCGGCCGGAACGAATGGCGGCGTGGATCTCATCGAGCTTCGCCCGCAGCGGCGCGAATTCCTGGCCGCCGAAGATTTCCTTGAGTACCTGGGCCACCTCGCGGCGGTAGGAAATGCGCAGATCGCGGCGCAGCAATAACGCCAGCAGGGTATCTTCCGGCTGGATCGCGGCACGCGCCTGCTCATCGAGCAAGGTGTGGTGATCCGCGGCGGAAGCATCGAGGCCGTTCAACAACGCCGACCAGCGCTCGCGCACGGCGGCAAGGTGCTCGCGGGCGGCCTGCTGCTTATCGGCGATGATAGCGCTGCTCTCGGCGCTGCTCTCGTAATCCGTGGTCTGGCGCAACTCGGGCAACTCGCCGCCGAGGTAGCTATCGACCGCTTCCAGCATGCGCAGTTTATTGCGCATGGACTGTTCGATATTGATGCGCTCGATGCCCTCGCTGTAATCGGCGAGGCGCGGCAGTGGGATGACCACGTCTTCATTGATCTTGAAGGCATTGGTGTGGGCGGCGATGGCGGCGGTGCGAGCACGGTCCGCCCAAAAGCGCCGCCGCGCCTCCGGGCTCGCTGCGATGAAGCCCTCGCCCTCGCGGGCATTGGCCAGACGCACCACTGCGGATGCGGCCTCCGCCACCTCGGCCTCATCGTCACCGGCGAGGTCCACGATCAACACCATCTTGGGACGTTCGCGGCGCGGCGCCTTGGTGCTGTATTTCACCGCCTGGACATAACGTTCATCCAGGTGTTCCATGCCGGCCAACACCACATCGGTGCGCCCTTCAAAGTGATCCTTGATCTCGACGATGGCCGGCACCGCACGGCGCAAATCGCGGCCGAAGAACTCCAGGCATACGGTGCGGGTGATCTTGGGCATGCGGTGCAACACGAACACCGCCGAGGTGATCAGGCCATCGCATCCCTCCTTCTGTACGCCGGGCAGGCCGCCGAGAAATTTGTCGGTGACGTCTTTCCCCAAACCTTGCTTACGGAACAACCGCCCGGGCACCTTCAAAGTCTGATTGTCACCCACTGGGGTCTTACCGTCGGCCCGGAAGCGACGAATGACGAACTCCACGTTTTCCTGCTCGTGGATCTTACCCAGATTGTGACCGATGCGTTCCACCTCCAACCATTCGGCGTCCGGCGTGACCATGCGCCACGATGCCAGGTTGTCCACGGTGGTACCCCATAACACCGCCTTTTTACCGCCGGCATTCATGGCGATATTTCCGCCGATGGTGGAAGCATCCATGGAGGTTGGGTCAACGGCGAACACCAAGCCGTTGGCCTCCGCCAGTTCCGCTACCCGCTTGGTCACCACACCGCATTCCACCCGCACCGTCGGCACCGGTTGGGCGACGCCCGGCAATTGACGGTGTTCCACCTGGCCGATGCCTTCCAACTTCTCAGTATTGATCACCGCGGTGTCGGCGTGCAGCGGTACGGCGCTGCCGGTGTAACCGGTACCACCGCCGCGGGGAATGATGGTGAGCCCCAACTCGATGCACGCCGCTACCAGCGGCGCCACTTCCTGTTCCGTGTCCGGGTTAATGACCACAAAGGGGAATTCCACACGCCAGTCGGTGGCGTCGGTGACATGGGACACCCGGGCGAATCCGTCGAAACAGATGTTGTCGCGCCGCGTCACCTTGGCCAGGCGTTTGAGGGCCTTGTGGCGCAGATTGCGTTGACGGGGAAACCAAGCCTCGAAATCACGCACCGCCTCCCGCGCCTGCTTGGCCAGCTCCAGGGTCATGGGATTGCGTTCGGAGCGCGCCTCGATCTGATCGAGGCGCTGATAGAGGGTACGCGACAGCGAAGCGAGTCGCTGCGGATTATCCAGCAAATCGTCCTGGATATAGGGATTGCGGATCACCACCCACATATCCCCGAGGATCTCGAACAACATACGCGCGGACCGCCCGGTGCGGCGGCTGCCGCGCAATTGGTTGAGCAAATCCCACATGGACTCACCCAGGAAGCGCATCACGATTTCGCGGTCGGAAAACGAGGTGTAATTATAGGGAATTTCGCGAATGCGCGTTGGAGAACTGACGACCATAGGT
>CAYWIQ010000250.1:0-3580 GCA_964458405.1 uncultured Chromatiaceae bacterium | reverse complement strand
GCAACTTACTGGTCCATTTTCGTCCATGATCTATTCGCCAGTAATGACATCGTCATCATGGTAAACCAGCCCGAGAACCTGGTATTGCAACCCCTTAGCAGTTTTAGAAACGTATACATACCTTGGCTGATACTCGCGATATTTTGCATATCCTTCCTGGCCGCCAACCGGATCCGTAAAAAGATAGTGCCCTTATTAACATTGCGCGACGCCACACAACGCATCGCCAACGGTGACTTTGCCGGCAAGGTGAACATCACCAGTAACGACGAATTCGCCGTGCTGGGCGATGCCTTTAACGCCATGGCCGCCCGCTTGGATGCGCAAATCACCAGCCTGGCCACCATGGCGGAGATAGACCGGCTGATCCTGTCCTCCTTCGACGCGCGATTTATCATCACCACCGTGCTCGAGCGCGCCGGCGCACTCACATCCTGCAGCATGGCCGCGGTATTGGCGATGGACGAGCACTACGAGGGCTGCGGCACACTCTCAAGCCGTCATGTAGCCGGCGAGGAGGGCATCAGCGAAAGGGAGGTGATCCTGACCAGAGAGGGCATTCGACATTTGCGGGACAATCCCAGGCAGTTGTTCTATGACGCGGACTCGGATTTCCCTTCGTATCTGATACCGTTGATCGATGCCGAAACACGCGCGCTGGTGTTATTCCCGACCTTTGTAAAGCAACGGTTATCAACCGTTATAATCTTCGGTTTCAACAATACCTCAACGGCCGAGGAGCAGGACTGGAGCGAGCTGCGCAAGTTCGCCGACCACATCGCGGTAGCCCTCGCCAACGCCGGCTGGGAGGAGCGTCTCTATCACCAGGCGCACTATGACGCCTTAACCAATCTCCCCAATCGCGCCCTGCTCAAGGATCGACTGGAACAGGCCATTTCCCGGGCCGAACGCAATCAGTCCGGCGTCGGCGTCTTGTTCCTGGACCTGGATCGCTTCAAGTTGATCAACGACTCGCTGGGACACGCCGCCGGCGACAGGGTACTGAAAAAGACCGCCGACATTTTATCCAGACAAGTTAGAAGCATCGACACCGTGGTGCGGTTCGGCGGCGATGAATTCGTGATGATAGTGCCCGATATCGGCAACGAACAGGAGGCGGTTTTCGAACTCGGGGACATAGTGGACAAGATATTCAGCGCCATGACTGACGAGTACGAGATCGAAAGCCAAGCCGTAAATCCTGAGATGAGTATCGGCATCGCGCTCTATCCCAAGGACGGCACTTCGCCAGAGGAATTGGTCAAAAACGCCGATACAGCCATGTACCATGCCAAAAATAATGGCCGGTCCCGCTATGAGTTCTTCGCCCCCGAACTCAATGCCGTCGCGACGCAACGCCTGCAGGTCGAGCAGGATATTCGCCGTGCCCTGGCACGGGACGAATTCCTGCTCCATTATCAGGTCAAGCTCGATTGTCTCAGCGGCAAGCCACTGGGCGCGGAGGCGTTGATCCGCTGGCATCACCCCGAAAGAGGATTTGTCTCGCCGGCGGAATTCATCGACATCGCCGAAGAGACCGGGCTGATCCGCGATATCGGCGATTGGGTCATAGACAAGGCCTGCCGCCAGATCGCCGAATGGCGTACTCTCGGGTTAACCCCCCTGCCCATCGCAGTCAATGTCTCGCCAACTCAGTTCCGGGAGCGCGATTTTATCGCCAACCTGGAACAAACCCTAGCGGAACACCGGTTGGAAACCAGCATGCTGGAATTGGAGATCACCGAAACCACCATCATGCATGACGCCAATGAATCCATTGCCAAGCTGAATACTTGTCGCGAGCTGGGGTTTTCCATAGCCATCGATGATTTCGGCACCGGACACTCGTCATTGAGCTATCTGCGCCAGCTGCCCATCGACATCCTGAAGATAGATCAATCATTCGTCTCCGTGATAAGCGAAGAAGATGATGCCCATGCCATCGTCGCCGCAACCATCATGCTCGCTCACAAACTGGGGCTCAAAATCATCGCGGAGGGTGTGGAAACCGAAGAGCATCGGCGAGTGCTGCAAGACTTGCATTGCGATGTACTGCAAGGCTATCTATTCAGCATACCTTTACCGGCGGAACAGTTCGCCGCGAAATTCCTGGAGGCGGACCGCGGGGATGTCTTTACGCTTAAGTCCTCGGCACGCTGACCATCGCCTCTATTTTCCGTCAGCAAACTCCTTCTTGGCCTTTTGCCAGGCGTCATGAAGGTCGGCGTAGGAATCGGAAAAGCCCTGCTTCATATGTTCCCAGGCTCCCGCGGAGCTGCGTTTCAACGCCCTATAGGATTTGGCTGTTTGCTCTCGCCGCCGTTTGAGTTCATCTAAAGCGGCCCGCGCCTTGCGGCGGGCATCCTCATCCATTTTTCCCCATCTGTCATCCATTGACGATCTGAGCTTATCGATTTTGGCATCAAGGCTATCCATGATCTCCTTGGCCTTATTTATCGCCGCGTCACGCTGATCCGCAGAATAATCCTTAATGGTCTCCGTCGCCTGCGATACCTGCTTTTTGACGTCTTCCATCGTGGTCTTATCGGCCGCCGCCTGCACCGGACAAACCATCCCCGCGGTTAGTACTACAAATGCCATAACCGCCAAACGCAATCGATGAATTCTATTGTCCTTCATGGACGTGATCTCCTTGCCTTGGTTGACGGACTTGATTACAGCGATGAAAGATAATCACTGCAGACATACTACCCTTGCATCCAAGTCTCGGAAGGCGTAGCTCTCGCCGTGGAAAGCATGAATCACTGTTCGAAAATGATCATTCCACAGTCACCGACTTGGCCAAGTTGCGCGGCTGATCGACATCGGTGCCTTTGAGCACCGCCACATGGTAAGCCAGCAGCTGCAGGGGTACGGTATAAACAATGGGTGCGATGGCATCCGGCACGCTCACTACCTTGAATAACTGCAGTTGAGGATCGGCCTCCACCTCCACGGCCTCGTCGGCAAACACGATGAGTTCGCCGCCACGGGCGCGTACTTCATGGAGGTTTGACTTGAGTTTTTCCAACAATTCATTGTTGGGCGCCACGGCGATGACCGGCATCTCGGCATCCACCAAGGCAAGTGGACCGTGCTTCAACTCGCCGGCAGGATAGGCCTCGGCATGAATATACGAGATCTCCTTCAGCTTAAGCGCCCCTTCCAGGGCCACTGGAAATTGCGTACCGCGCCCCAGAAATAAGGCGTGACGTTTGTCGGCGAAACTTTGTGCAAGTTTTTCGATGTCATCATTGAGTGTCAGGGCTTGCTCGATCTTGGCCGGCAGACTGGTGAGTTGCTGCACCAATTCGATCTCGGTCTGGGCCGACAGGCCGTGGCGGCGGCCCAGGACCACCACCAGCATTAACAAGGCCACCAATTGCGTGGTGAAGGCCTTGGTGGAGGCCACACCGATCTCCGGGCCGGCACGGGTCATCAACACCAAATCACTCTCGCGCACCAAGGAGCTTTCCGGCACGTTACAAATGGCCAGCGCAGCGCCGAAACCCCGCAGCTTGGCCTCGCGCAGCGCCGCCAGGGTATCGGCGGTCTCGCCGGACTGGGAAATGGCCACCAC
>CAYWIQ010000249.1:0-3583 GCA_964458405.1 uncultured Chromatiaceae bacterium | reverse complement strand
ACATGACCGGTTTTGGTAATGAGCAATGAGCGTTGCAGTTGCCGGCCCAGGGCGGAACGCGCGCCCTGCAACATCGACTCGGCGGCCTTGCCAACGGCCACCGCGTAGATATCTCCCCGTAGACGCCGCACCGCCAAATAGCGCTCCACACAGTCCATGCCATCCACCGCGACCAATGCATGGCGGTATATTTTTAGGATATCGTCACGGGGAGAAGACATGGCCTGCGACTTTCTTTTAGAGATAGAATGAATATCATTTCCACAATAGACAATTATAGCCATGTCCAAGTTCTATGCAGAATTAACCGACGAATTATGTGATTTTATAGCACGTCAGCATTTGTTCTTTACCGCCACCGCCGCCTGTGAAGGTCGTATCAATCTTTCCCCCAAGGGCATGGACAGCTTCCGCTGTCTCGATCACCGGACCGTGGCCTATCTCGACGTCACCGGTAGCGGCAACGAAACCGCCGCGCACCTGCGGAGCGACGGGCGGATCACGCTGATGTTTTGCAGTTTCGAAACCCAACCGATCATCCTGCGGCTCTATGGTCGGGGGCGGGTGATCCGACCGCGCGACAGCGAATGGCACGACCTGGCCGGTCGCTTTCCTACACTGACGGGGACCCGTCAAATCATGATGATAAAACTGGAAACCGTGCAAACATCCTGCGGCTACGGCGTGCCGTTGTATCAATATCAGGGTGAGCGCGGCACCCTATTGCGCTGGGCCGAAAAGAAGGGCCCGCAAGGGCTCGCCGATTATTGGCGGGAAAAAAATCAGACCAGCATGGACGGACTGCCCACATTACTGGTAGAGGAATAGTGCGGAGATGCGCCTAATGTCGACGCTACCCCACTAACCCCCTGGCCAGATCCGCCTGCAGGTCCTCGACATTTTCCAGACCCACCGCCACCCGCACCAGGTTATCGTGAATACCCGCCGCAGCCCGTGCCTCGGGCGTCATCCGACCGTGGGTGGTAGTGGCGGGATGGGTGATGGTGCTCTTGGTATCGCCCAGATTGGCGGTGATGGAGATAAGCCGGGTGTTGTCTATCACCCGCCACGCCGCGTCGCGCCCGCCCTTCACTTCAAAGGAAACTAACCCACCGAAACCGCTCTGCTGGCGTTTAGCCAAATCATGCTGGGGATGAGACTTGAGGCCCGGATAGTAAACAGTGTCCACCGCCGGCTGCCTTTCCAACCATTTGGCCAACGCCAAGGCATTAGCGGAATGGGCCTGCATGCGCACCGCCAAGGTCTCCAGGCCCTTCAAGAACAACCAGGCATGAAAGGGGCTCATACTGGGACCGGCGGTGCGCAGGGCACCGTAGACATCACCGCCCACCTCCTGCTCCCTGCCGATCACCGCGCCGCCCAGGCCGCGTCCCTGGCCATCGATATACTTGGTGGCGGAGGTCACCACGATATCCGCGCCGAGTTGCAACGGACGCTGCAAGGCCGGGGTACATACGGTATTGTCCACCACCAGCAGACAACCGTGCTCATGGGCCAAAGCGGAGAGTGCGGCGATATCCGCCACCTCGGTGAGCGGATTGGCCGGGGTTTCCAAAAATAGCCAACGGGTGTTGGGACGGATCGCAGCGCGCCAGGCACTGAGTTGGGTGAGGGGCACATAGCTGGTCTCAACGCCGAACTTGGCAAAATAATTATTGAATAGGATGACCGTGCTGCCGAACACACCGTTGCTGGAGACGATATGATCGCCGCTCTTCAACAACCCCAAACCGGCGGCCAGAATGGCGGCCATGCCCGACCCGGTCGCCACCGCCCGTTCACCGCCCTCCATGGCGGCGATGCGCTGTTCGAACACTCGCACCGTGGGATTGGTGAAGCGTGAATAGATGTTGCCGGGACTTTCGCCGGAAAAACGCGCCGCCGCCTCCGCCGCACTGCCGAACACATAGCTGGTGGAGGCGAAGACCGGTTCACTCATCTCGCCTTCCTGGGTACGTACCTGGCCGCTATGCACCGCCAAGGTGTCGGGGCCGTATTGTTGATCGCCATGGGACTGGGACATCCGCCGCTCCTTCTCCGTATACCGTCAAGGCGGCGGGCGCAAAAAAACCCGCCGTGTAGCTTCACTAAAGCGGGTTGCCCTCGCTTTAGCTGCATTTATTACGCGCCCGCAAGCTGATATCAAATCGGCGCTTTAGCTAGATTAGAAAACCCGGCACGGATTGTCAACTCGCCAGCGATCAGGAGGGGTTATAGAGCTCCACCGCAGCGGCGGCCACGTTGGGACGCGCTCCGCCTTGCTTGGCGCTGTCGTTGCGCAACCGCTCCAGCTCCGATAAATATTCGGGTCTAACATCACCGGTGATGTACTTGCCGGTGAATACAGAATCCTCGAAGCCCTGCAACTTGCGATTACCCTGATGCACTGTCTTGATCAGATCCTTGACGTCCTGATAGATGAGCTTGTCGGCACCGATCTCACGGCGAACCTCCTCATCGCTACGGCCATAGGCCACCAACTCGCTGGCCACCGGCATATCGATACCATAGACATTGGGGTGACGGACCGGTGGCGAGGCCGAGGCGAAATATACCTTGCGCGCACCGGCATCACGGGCCATCTGAATAATCTGCTGTGACGTGGTGCCGCGCACAATGGAATCGTCCACCAACAATACGTTCTTATCCCTGAACTCCAAGTCGATGGCATTGAGCTTCTGGCGTACCGATTTCTTGCGTTGGGTCTGGCCGGGCATAATGAAGGTCCGGCCGATATAACGATTCTTGATAAAGCCCTCACGATACTTGACGCCCAATACATTGGCCAGCTGCAGGGCCGCGGTGCGGCTGGTATCGGGGATGGGAATCACGACGTCGATGTCGTGATCGCTCCAGTCGTGAAGAATCTTCTCCGCCAGTTTCTCCCCCATGCGCAACCGCGCCTTGTAGACCGACACGCCGTCGATGATGGAATCGGGGCGGGCCAGATAGACATATTCGAAAATGCACGGTGTGTATACCGGGTGTTCGGCGCATTGCCGGGTATGCAGGACACCGTCTACGGTGACATACAGCGCCTCGCCGGGCGCGACATCGCGCACCAACTGAAATCCCAAAAGATCCATGGCCACGCTCTCCGAGGCCACCATGTATTCCGCACCCTTGGGCGTATCGCGTTTACCGAACACCACCGGACGAATGCCGTGAGGATCGCGGAAGGCCACGATGCCGTAACCGATAATCAGCACCACCGCCGCATAGGCGCCGCGGCAACGGCGATGCACGCCGGCCACGGCATTGAATATATCGTTTTCGGTGAGGCGCAGTTTACCCTGCGCCTGCAGTTCGTGGGCAAAAACGTTGAGCAGCACCTCGGAATCGGATTCGGTATTGATGTGACGCCGATCCTCCATGAACAGATCGCGCTTGAGTTCATCGGCATTGGTGAGGTTGCCGTTATGCGCCAAGGCGATACCGAAGGGCGAGTTGACGTAAAAGGGCTGGGCCTCGGCCGAAGAGGAACAGCCGGCGGTGGGGTAGCGCACATGGCCGATGCCGGTGGCACCGCGCAGGTCGCGCATGTGGCGGGTATGAAACACAT
>CAYWIQ010000248.1:0-3603 GCA_964458405.1 uncultured Chromatiaceae bacterium | reverse complement strand
CGGTGCGCGAGAATTGCGGGGTGATGTACTGCACGTAGTCGGGCATGCGGCGCAGGATGGTGTCGACGATGGCTTCCGCCGAATAGCCGCGCTCCTTGTTGTCGCGGTGGATCTTTTGAATCCATTCCAGGTTGACGATGGGAACCACGCCGATCAATAGGTCCACCCATTTGGCGACGTCGATGTCGCCGGCCACCACACCGCCATGCAGCCCTTCGTAAAAAAGGATGTCCGAACCGCTGGGAATGGGTTCCCACGGGGTGAAGGTGCCGGGTGCGCAATTGAATTGGGCGGCCTCCTCCTCATTGTGGATGTAGTAGCGCTTCTGGCCGCCGCCGGTCTCGCCGTAGGTGCGAAACAGTTCTTCCAGTTTGTCGAACAAATTGGCGTCGGCGCCGAAGTGGCTGAGGGTGCGGCCTTCCTTGCGCGCCTCTTCCACGGCCACCTTCATGGCCGCGCGATCGTATTTGTGGAAACTGTCGCCTTCCACTACTGCGGCCTGGATGTCTTCCCGGCGGAAGATGTGCTCAAAGGCGTTTTTTACCGTGGTGGTACCGGCGCCCGATGAACCCGTTACCGCGATAACCGGATGTTTGGTAGACATATCTTTCCCTCGCCTCAATTAACAATAATATTAAAATCCTTGGGGCGGCAGGACCGGGTCCCTTGAGTTTCCCGTCACCGTTGGCTCGTTTAGAGAAGCCCCCCTGTACAAATTCGTTGCCGCAACGCGTTATTGAACATTTGGTGTTGTTCGTATGCGGATGGCTGCGGCGTGCGCCCCGCCCATAGAGTGTGGCCGCGGCGGGGTCCGACATTATACGCGAGGATAGGCTCGTAATTTCAAGGCGATTATGCGGGAGTGACGTTGTGCCGGGAATAGGGGCGGGCGAGTTGGGGGCAAAGTGCTTGTATTCATTAGGTCGGAGTGCGATTATCCTGGGTGGCGGGCCATGGGCGTGTAAGGGGCCGGGACGGACAAGCAGCGGAGATGGTTGATGGTGAAGGGGCTCAATAATATATATAAGACACTAATAATATTGGTATCTCTTGGCGTCGGGGGCTGTACTTCCTGGAGTTGGAACGACACCAAGGTAGACATGAACAATCGTTTGATCAGTGCGCCGGGGGAGAAGCAGTTTTGTGCCGTGTATTTTCTGCGCCCGCTGACCGAACGGGCCATGGGGTTTTCCGATAACGTCTTGACCATCGATTTGAACGGCAGCAAATTGTTGACCCTGGAGAAGGGCGATTACACATTGGTTTACATGCGGCCGCGGGTCAGCGCCACGATGACCGTCAAGAACGAGACGGAAGTCGGGCCCTACTGGAAGGTCAAAGACATGGCCAAAAAATATGAATTCGGGTTTAAGGCCGGAGAGACCTATTTTATTGTCCTCAAGCCGGTAGACGGCGAATTCCGCGGCGTCTACTTCACCGCCAAGAACGTGGATTTGTTTACGGCCAAACAGTTGGCCAAGAACCTGCGTGCGGCGGGCGAGGCCCGCAAGGTCCCCCTAGACACACTGTAATTATCTATTTCATCTTGGCGTTAAGACGTCAGGTCCAGGGTGCGGCGGGACGCCAACCTCTTCACGCGGGTTCGGCCACCCTTTTGACATGCAGACCGCACTCCTTGCTTTCCGGGTTTTCCCACCACCAGCGACCGGCGCGAATGTCCTCACCGACGGAGATGGCACGCGTGCAGGGGGCGCAGCCGATGCTGGGGTAATGGCGGTCATGCAGGGCGTTATAGGGTATTTGGTAATGGCGGATGTAGTTCCAGATGTCCTCATGGGTCCAATCGATCAGGGGATTGAATTTCTGCAGGCCGTTGCCTTCATCCCATTCCTTGACGCTCAGATCGGTACGGGTCGGGGCCTGTTCACGGCGTAAGCCGGCGATCCATGCCTTCTTGCCTTGCAGGGCGCGTTTGAGCGGCTCCACCTTGCGGATATAACAGCAGCGCTTGCGCAGCTCCACACTGTCGTAAAAACCGTTGGGACCGTATTCGCGCAAGTACTGCTCAACGCTGTGATGTTCCGGAAAATAAGGAACGATGCATTGACCGTAGCGCTCTTGGGTTTCCTGCATCAGGGTATAGGTCTCGGCGGGAAGGCGGCCGGTGTCCAGGGTGAAGATCTCAATGGCCGGTGCGTAGCGGCGGATCAGGTCGGTGAGCACCATATCTTCGGCGCCGAAACTGTTGGCGAAGGCCGTGGGTGGATAGTCTCTGGCGATGTCGAGCAACAAGACCTGGGCGGTTTCGATCTTTTGTTGTAGTTCCGGGTTCAAGCTCATTGCTGGGGCTCCTGTTAGCTAAATTTAGTGGTTATGAATCTCGATCACGGCCTGTCCGCCCTGTGGCTCGACGCTCAGATCGGCATAGCCTTGCTTGTGGAGGCGGGCGGCCAACCAATCGGCGTCGCGCAACGAGCGCAACTTCATGCGCAACACGCCTTGGCCTTGCCGCAACAGCAGCAGGGTAAGGATATAGCCGGCGATGTGCCGATACTCGGTGAGATCCAATAGGGTGTCGGGAGAATCGATCATGATCAGCGCCTCGTCGTTTATCCGATTGCACCGGCTTCAGCCGTTTTGCGGACCTTGATCCGGGTGGCGTCGCCCTGTTCCTGGAAGCTGAGGATTTCGTGGCCGTCGCTCTTGAGGCTGGACGACACCTGTTGCGATGGGTCGCCGGAGACGAACAGGAAGTCCACCTCGTCGCCGCCGTTAAAGTTGCGCAAGGCATTACGGGCCTTGATGTAGTGCAAGGGGCAGCCGTAGCCGGTGAGGTCGATGGTCGGTGCGCCGCCGTTGCCCTTTTTATCATCCGGACGCTTGATGGGGGGCAGGGAGGCGGATAGATCCAGTTGCTTGTCGATGCCTTGGCAGGTATCCGCGGCATCCAGCATCCATTCGTCCATGCGTTCCGATAGCGCCTTCAAGGCGAGGTCTTCAAAGGCGTGTTGCTGGGCGGCGAGGCCGGCTTGGAATTCGGCCAGGCGTGGACCCAGGGTTGAAGCGGGCAGGGCCTCGCTGAGCTGTACATTGATTGCGTCCAGGTCATTGCCGGCCTCGCGGCCCGCCAGGAACAATACCGATTGCCCCACCAGGCGCAACATCTGTTGGGCGCATTCGATGGCATCCTCCGGCTGACGCTGGAGGCGGAAGGCATCACGATAGGTACGCTCGTGGGCCGCTTCGGAAAAATTGGCCGCCACCAGGCTCTGGGCCGCGCCGGCGCATTCGCCGCCGCCCAGCTGCAGGACCTTGAATTGTTCCGCCTCACCGTGATCGCGCAGCAACGAGGCGACATCCTCGGCAGCGACCGCCTTGAGGTCGGCCAGCAGTTCGGTGAAATACTCACTGCCGGCCCGCCGTGACCAATGGAAGAAACTCTCGCCAGCGTCACGGGCCTCGGCATAGGTCTGCTCGACCCGCTGTACCGCCTGTTCGATGCGCACCACCGGGATGGAAGGCCCTTTGATGGCAATGGCGCCGTTGCCGCGGCCGTCGCCGCCGAAGTACATCTGATAGTGGGGCACCAGCTTGCCGTGCAGGCGCTTGCCCTCGCCGTAGATGCCGATGTCGCCGGTCTCC
>CAYWIQ010000247.1:0-3648 GCA_964458405.1 uncultured Chromatiaceae bacterium | reverse complement strand
TGGCATGGCGCAGATCGATGCGCGATGCGACGTCGCGGCCCGCCGGCTTGAGATTATGGCGTACGCCCCAGGCCAACGTATCTTGGCATAAGTCTACCCCCAGCGCGGTGCGTTTGGGATGGGACTTACACCATTCAACACACAGCAACGCAGTGCCGCAAAAATCCTCACGCAGGGATTTCGGCTTTTTGCCGCGTAGTTCCTTATAGCGGTCTTCGAAGAATTCCACCTCGAAGTCAGGTGCTTGTACTGAGTGTTCGTACAGGATATGGCGGTCGGCGCGCTCGGCCTGGGTCTTGCCGCCGGAATGGCGCATGGACTTGGTGTGTTTGGTCATGATAATGAAGTTTGTCGAAAAGTTTGGCATTGTAGCGGTATGGGCGCAATACGTCCATGGATAAGGTAATTAACGGATGCAGCGTGCCGGTAGTACATCGCTCTTCCGATTCTTTATTGTTAGTCGGATCGTTCTGTTATGCTAAATCGGTCAAAGAAGGCCGATTACCGTTCCATTCAGAAAGGCTAGTCAAGATGCTTGAGGCAAGGCGCCATAAAGATTTAGGTTTGGAGCGGCTCGTGTGAGCGTTAATCGGGTATCCCCCATAATTCTATTGTTCGCAGTATTGGAATGAGGTGTAAGGTGCATCGTGATTTTTGGCAAAATCGCTGGGACGAAGGACGTATCGGTTTTCATCAAGATGATATCAATCCATATCTGGTACGCCACTGGTCGAGTTTAAACCTCCCCAAGGGTTCCACGGTTTTCGTACCATTGTGCGGCAAGAGCCGCGATATGCTGTGGCTGCGAGGGCAAGGTTATGAGGTGCTAGGCGTGGAGGTCGTGCCCCGCGCGGTGGAGGCCTTCTTCGCGGAAAATGCACTGACGGCAACGCGTCGTTCTCATGGGCAATTCACCCTCTGGGAGAGTGAAGGGATAAAGATTCTCCAAGGTGATTTCTTCGATGTGTCCGCTGCGGATGTGTCCGCGGTCGGTGCGGTCTACGACCGCGCTTCCTTGATCGCGTTGCCTAAAGATATGCGTGAACGTTACGCTTTACACCTGCGTACCATCCTGCCGGACAAGCTTGGCGTGCTATTGATAACGATGGACTACGTGCAAACGGAGATGGATGGTCCACCCTTCGCCGTGACGCAACACGAAGTAGAGGTATTGTATCGGGGCCTATTCAAGGTAGGGCTGCTCAGTAGTGAAGATATCCTGGCAGTTACCCCGCGCTTTCAGCAGCAAGGCCTGAGCCGATTACTGGAGAATGTCTACCTTCTCCAGTCGGAGCTGTAGTTACTGATAATGTCACCGTGAAGCGAAGCGTTACCAAATTGGTGATCGCCGTATCAACCCGCTCGGTGAATTCTGCGGCGTCGGCGCTTTTGCCGGCCCGCAGATTGTAATCGTCTACTTTTTGCCGGCGTAGATCTCCCTCAATTTAGGAACAGCCAATCCCGTTTCATCGGCGTAAGCCAGGGCCCGCTGTAGACGCGGTAATGCAGTGCGACCCAGGCATTTATGTTGCGGGTCGCCGTCAAAGGCTTCGAGCATGCCTTCGATCAAGCGGTCGCGAGGCAGTTCTTCATCGGTCAGCCATTCCTGAATGGTGATGATTTCCTCGGCGATCTCGCGGGTCAAACCTTGATGATCACGCCACAAGTCGCTGACGGTGCCGCCGGTGATCAGACCGGCGATGTTGATGGTAAGTATGTAGACGTTCTTGCGTACCAGTTCATAGAGCAGTTCGTCATCATTATCTAGTGGGAGTGTAGGAATATCCAATGCCGCCAAGGCAGAGCAGATCGACTCTGTGTGCGGTCCGTAAACCGGAGAGGGAAGCAGCACTTTTACATCTTGCCCTTTCTTTTTTTCGAACCAAACGGCGATGACCGTTGGGTCGGGAATAGCGAAGCTGCGCCAGTCGCGTGGCAATAACTCGTTTTGCAGCAGGCACAGTCTGTTACGCCAGGGCTCGGGGATTTGATCGAGCGTAGCATGCAGATCGTTTTCCGCCACGGCCAATACGACCAGTTCCGGTTCAGGTATGGTTTCGGCCTCGCTGGCCATATTCATGCCGCGGGTGATGGGGTAGACCGGATAACCATTACGCAGCAGGCCACGGGCGAATATAGCGCCGAGTTCTCCGATACCGATGATGACGACGGGTTGTTTCATGGTAAAGCTCACTGACGGGATGGGGGCAACTACCTGATGTAAGTCAAGGAGGCCGATTGAATGTAGGTGCATTATAGCGTGTTCAATGCATTCCCTCATCCTAACCGCCGACACGAGGGAAAAAGCGGACGTGAGGGTAATTACGGTATCACTCGTCAGCTGCGGTCACGCTGCCACAGTATTTCCTGGCCACCGTCGTTGCGTGCCAGGATACGGGCGACGACGAACAGCAGATCGGAAAGACGGTTTAAATAGATTTGCAGGCAGGGATTGATCTGGCTCTGGCGCGCCAGGGTCACCGTGCGGCGTTCGGCGCGGCGGCATACGGCACGTGCCACGTGGCAGATGGCGGCGGCGGCGGTTCCCCCCGGCAGAATGAACTCCTGGAGTGGCGGTAGGGATGTATTGAAGCGCTCGGTGTCATGTTCTAAACGTTCGGCCGCTTCGGGTTTGATCATTAAATGGCCGGGAATGCTCAGTTCACCGCCCAGATCGAATAGCTCATGTTGAATACGGTTGAGACAGGCGCGCGGCGATTCGGGAATTTTGTGCGTGAGCAGCAGCCCCAGCAGGCTGTTGAGCTCGTCCACCGCCCCTATGGCCTCGATGCGCGCATCGTCCTTGGGAACCCGGCTGCCATCACCAAGGCCGGTGGTGCCGTTGTCGCCGGTGCGGGTTACGATCTTGGAGAGGCGCTTTCCCATAGCTATTGCGAATTTCAGTTAAGATGCCGCGTAAATTTTGTGTCCGTCATACGGGTGTAGCTGCTTTGGACACGCTCTTGGTGAATACTAGCTCTGGTCATCCAGCAGCCGGTAGTCGATGGCCAACACCATATCAAAGTGGTGTCCGTCCAGCCAGCCGGCGGCCCGGGGGACGGTGTCAATGTGGTGGAGCGCTGCCAGGGCGGCATCGTCCAGCAGGCGGTATCCGGAGGAGCGGGCGATACGCATATGACTCAGATGTCCATTCGCCTCCACGCGCAGGCCGACCTCAACCTTGCCTTGCCAGCCATGGCGGCGTGCCAGCAGGGGGTAGGCAAAATAGGGGGCAAGGGCATTTCGCACTTGGTCGTCGAGTTGAGAGGTCAGTTGCGCCGTATCCAAATGCTGGGTCGGACCTTCGCCGCCATGTGGCGGTGTGGCGGCGTGTATGCCTCCACCGGTGGCCGGCGCCTTCGGGGCGATCAGAGTGGAGGGCGGGTCCGTGGTTATACTGCTTGTATGTTCAAGGTTTTTGTCGGCGTGTTGCTTTGACGCCGGAATGATGTCAGATGCGCTACGGTAAGGCGTCTTCGCTGCAGTCGCGATAGCTTGTGAAGGCGGTATGTTTTTGACGATGGCGGCGGTCGTGCGTCGCGCTAAGGAAACGTGCTTGGTGGGTGGATGGTCGGCTCGAACCGGTATTTTAGGTGTTTCGGACAACGCTACGGTCAATGTTGGTAGTAGGGATTGTACCGGCGGCAG
>CAYWIQ010000246.1:0-3704 GCA_964458405.1 uncultured Chromatiaceae bacterium | reverse complement strand
CCTGCAAAACCGTGCGCCGGACGAACCCGCGCAGCACCCTAATCCCATAGGAAGATCAGGGTATGCACGCGATTATTTTGCTATGATTGCGCCATCCCGGCCCATGTTCAGGGAACCCACCTCCCGACGGTAGCACAATGAGCATTGAACACTTACACGCCGTACCCCATCTCACCACCGCCCTTACCGGCCCCCTGCAGACCATCGAGCAGCACCTGCTGGCGCGCCAGGCGGCCATCGAGGCTTGGTTCCGCAATCAATGGTTGGAGACTCCGGCGCCTTTCTATTGTTCGGTGGATCTGCGCAACGCCGGTTTCAAGCTAGCGCCGGTCGACACCAACTTGTTTCCCGCCGGCTTCAACAATCTCAATCCCGCCTTCCTACCCTTGTGCATCCAGGCGGTGCAGTCCGCGGTGGAGCGGGTCTGTCCCACTGCCGCGCGGGTGCTGTTGATTCCCGAGAGCCACACCCGCAACTTGTTCTACCTGGAAAGTGTGGCGACGCTGCGCGATATCCTGCTCAAGGCCGGATTTGATGTGCGCATCGGCACCTTACTGGAAGATATCAAGGAGCCGACTGAAATCGTCCTGCCTTCGGTACGCAGCATCAAACTGGAACCCCTGATTCGCAATGGCGCCAAATTGGGCTTGGAGGGTTTTACACCCTGTACCATATTACTCAACAACGACCTGTCCGGCGGCCGACCGGCGATCCTCGAGGGCCTGGATCAGCCGATCCTTCCACCACTGGACCTGGGTTGGTCGAATCGCTTGAAATCCTCGCACTTCACTCACTACCGAGGCGTGACCCGCGAATTTGCCGAACTCATCGACATCGATCCTTGGCTGATCGACCCTATGTCCCTGCAGTGCGGCGAGATCAACTTCACCAAGCGCGAAGGCGAAGACTGTCTGGCCAAGAATGTCGATACCCTGCTCACCAACATTCAGCGCAAATACGATGACTACGGCATCGACAAGCGCCCCTTCGTCGTGGTCAAGGCCGACGCCGGCACCTATGGCATGGGGGTGATGATGGTGCATTCCGCCCAAGAGATTCGCGAACTCAACCGTAAACAGCGCACGCGCATGGCGGCCACCAAGGGCGGTCAAGAGATCACCAAGGTCATCATGCAGGAAGGGGTCTACACCTTCGAGACCTGGGGAGATCAACAAGCGGTGGCGGAACCGGTGGTGTATATGATCGATCACTTCGTGGTGGGTGGTTTTTACCGTATCCACACCGGCCGCGGTCCCGATGAAAACCTCAACGCGCCGGGCATGGCCTTCGAGCCTCTGGCCTTCGCCGAATGTTGCAATAGCCCGGATCGCAACCGCGCCCCCGACGCCCACCCCAACCGTTTCTACGCCTATGGCGTGATTGCACGTCTGGCCTTGCTGGCGGCGGCACGGGAGATTCACGCCCTCGCCAACCCCGAGCCTTAATACCAGTGCGTTACACCGATCAGCGTAAACCGCGCCGCGCTTCAACCTCGAAACGAAATTTGCGCTTATGACCGTCAAACTCGGCGTGGTGATGGACCCCATCGGTTCCATCAACCCCAAAAAGGACAGCACCTTGGCCATGCTCCTCGCCGCCCAGCGCCGCGGTTGGACGTTGCACTATATGGAACTGGGCGACCTGCTGTTACGCGACGGCAAACCCCTCGCCTGGATGCGCGAGCTGAATGTGCAAGATGATCTCGCCGACTGGTATCGCTTCGGCGCCCACGGCCTGCAACCCTTGGCGGAACTGGACGTCATACTGATGCGCAAGGACCCGCCGGTGGATAACGAATATTTCTACGCCACCCATATGCTGGAACTGGCCGAAGCGGCGGGTGTATTGGTGGCCAACAAACCACAGAGCCTGCGCGACGCCAACGAAAAGCTCTACACCGCCTGGTTTCCGCAATGCACGCCCCCCACCCTGGTCGCGCGCAGCGCCGCGGAGATCCGCGGCTTTCTCAACGAACAACAGGACATCATCCTCAAACCTCTGCACGGCATGGGCGGTCATTCCATCTTCCGTCTCCATGGCGGGGATCACAATATCAACGTCGTCATTGAAACCCTCACCCATTTGGGCTCGCATTATGTGATGGCACAGCGCTTTCTGCCGGAAATACGCGACGGCGACAAACGCATCCTGCTGATCGACGGTGAACCCGTTCCCTATGCCCTGGCCCGCGTCCCGGCGCCGGGCGAGACCCGCGGTAACCTGGCGGCGGGCGGCAGCGGTGCGGGTGTAGCGCTGACTACCCGCGACCGCTGGATCTGTGAACAGGTCGCACCCACTCTGCGCCACAACGGCCTGTTGTTCGTGGGCCTGGACGTGATCGGCGACTATCTCACCGAGATCAACGTTACCAGTCCCACCTGCATCCGTGAATTGGATAGTTTGTACGGCTTGGATATCGCCGGCCAATTCATGGCTTGCCTGGAACGGCGCCTGGCGCACTAAACGCTTTATGATCCGCCGCACACACTTCACGAACACCGTGTCGACGCTAATCGCCCGTTGCCTCGCCGTCTGCCTGTGTCTCGCCATCACCGCCTGCAGCCACGATGATGATCAGATACAACAAGCGCAGATCTTGGTATTCGGCACCTTGGTGGACATCACCTTATGGGGGGTAGACGATGCCAAGGCGCAAAAGGCCACGGCGGCGGTGATCAAGACGCTCAATACCCTGCACCACCGCTGGCATGCCTGGGAACCCGGACCGCTCACCGACATCAATGCCCATCTGGCGCGGGGCGAAACGGTGAAGCTTCAACCGGACCAGGTGGAAGTGATTCGCGGGGCCCAAAAATTGTCGCGCGAGAGCGGCGATCTGTTCAATCCCGCCATAGGCCGGTTGATCGGACTGTGGGGCTTCCACAGTGACGATCGCCCCAGTAGCCGGCCGCCGCCGTCACCCGAAGCGATCCACCGCCTGGTGGCACAACACCCCACCATGGAGGACCTGCGCTTCGACGGCGATAAATTAAGTAGCGATAATCCGGCGGTACAATTCGATTTCGGCGCCTATGTCAAAAGTTACGGCGTGGACCGCGCCATCGACCAACTGCGCCAATTCGGCGTCGCCAATGCCATCATCAACGCCGGCGGCGATCTGCGCGCCATCGGCCGCCACGGCGATCGGCCGTGGCGCATCGGCATCCGCGACCCGCGCGGACCCGGCATCCTCGCCTCCCTGGAGATCCGCGGTGACGAGAGCGTGTTCACCTCCGGCGATTACGAGCGCTTTTTCACCTACAAGGGTAAACGCTACCATCACATCATCGACCCGCGCAGCGGTTATCCCCCCGACAGCGCCATGTCCGCCACGGTCATCTATCCCGGCGGCGGGGTAGGCGGCGGCGCCGGCACGGCGCTGATGGTGGCCGGTCCGGCCGACTGGCTGAAGGTGGTGCGCGGTATGCACCTCAAACAGGCCATGCTGGTGGGCGCCGACCGCACGGTCTACATGACCCCGGACCTGGCAAAACGCATCCATTTCGAAGTCGACCCGCCGCCGCCTGTTATAATCGGACGACCATGACGAAACTTACCCGCGCCGATTGGATCGTAGTCATAGCGGCCATGGTCCTGCTACCTTCGCTCTACCTGCGTTACTGGGGGGATCAGGGCCCCGCCACCGCAGTGCGCATCTCGGCCAGCGGCCAACCGGACATCACGCTGCCCTTGACCGGTGAGCG
>CAYWIQ010000245.1:0-3729 GCA_964458405.1 uncultured Chromatiaceae bacterium | reverse complement strand
CAAAGTAATGCGCATCGTCGATACCGGCCAGGGCGATGTGGTGATCGCCACGCTCGATGAGTACCGACTCATTGAGCAGCATGGTGACGCCCTGTGCCTCCAGTTCCGGCACCATACGCACGCTGTCGTGATTGCCCAGCACCCCATAGATTGGCTGGCGCAGGTGCAGGGTGATGCGTTGCATAGCCTCGAGGGCCGGCTGGTAATCCCCCGAGGTTTGGGCACGGTAATCGCCGGTCAGTACACAGATATCATATTCCAGATCCCTGACAGCTTCGGCGATGGCGTGGGTGGTATCCCAGTCCCTGTCAGCGTGCAGGTCGCTTAAATGCAAAATCGTGAAGCCTTCAAAGGCCTTGGGCAGCTGCGGCAGGTGAATGGCGTTGTGCCTCACCTGGATATTCCGCGCGTTGCGCACACCGCGTTGATAGAGGCCGCTGACGCGCAGGCAGAACCGAATCAGGGAGTGGGTCGAGTACCAGTTTTCCGGGTGGAAGAAGTTGGCGCCGCCGCCAAAAACACGGTGGCCGCTTTCGGATTCAATCCCCAGGCGCATACGGGCATGGACTCGTCCAAGGCGTTGTTCGAGTTGTTTTATAACGTCGTCAGGTGCCATTGAAGTAATTGCGAAATTGTTGTGTTTAACTGGTGGGAATAGTACCTCAAAACCCGCTCAGGTGGGTTGATGTGCGGCAGTGGCGCCGAAGGCCGATAGGGTGGCGTTGATAGGCATCGCCGGTGAAACAGCACACCGGTTCATTCCTTTGTCAAGGTGCGGCGAATAGTAGAGAATAACAGGAGACAGACCACGTTCATTTATTAACCATGTCTACCCGAATTGGCCTGATCAGCGATTTGCACGCCAGCCCTGAGCCGGTGGCGGAGGCGCTGGCGCTTTTTAAGTCGCAGGGGGTCGACGCCATTTATTGTCTCGGCGATATCGCCGGTTATGGTGAGGATCTCGAAGAGACCGTGGCATTGCTGATTGACCATGGTTGTCAGGCCATTCTCGGCAATCACGAAATCTGGCATCTGGAAGATCACGGGGATAGGGAAGACACGCAAGCCGGCCGTTGGTTCGCTTCGCTGCCGCATGTTTTGCAACCGACGATTGAAGGCAAGCACCTCTACATGGTGCATGCCAGTCCGCCGGAATCGGCGATGGACGGTATCAGATTGCTGGATCTTGACGGCAATGTCATTGCAGCTGCCAGGGACTACTGGGGTGAGCGTCTGCTGGGCTTTGAATATGATGTGCTGCTGGTCGGTCATACCCATCAGGTGTTTTGTGAACAGATCGGTGACACGCTGGTGATTAATCCCGGCAGTACCCGCTTCAACCACAGTTGTGCCATCCTCAACCTGCCGGCGTTGGAGCTGCAACTATTCGGCTTGTCCGGCCGGCAGCCGGTGAAGTCCTGGAATTGGGGTATGCGCAATTAAGAGAAGGGTATAGAAATGACCTTTATCGTGATAGGCCCGGGCGTCCACGATCCGATCAATGTCGACTCGCTGTTCGGCCGGCGGCCGGTGCAGAAAGTCGGTAAGTTATCACCCAGGCCTCGCATCGAGCCGCATGGCCCGGTTGATGTAGAGGAACGGTTTTCCGAGTTGTTGCTGAGGCGAGAGCGCGGCCAGGCCTTCGACGCCTATCAACAGGTGGAAGACCTGCATGACAAGAAACCCGTGGTGGCCGCCCGGCAAATCATGTCGTCACCGGTCGTGGCCTTGACGCAGGATGCGACCGTCGATGAGGCGGTCACGCTTTTTCGTGAACGGCGGTTACGGCATGTGCCGGTGACGGCGGACGATGGAGCTCTGGTCGGCATGTTGTCGGACCGGGACCTGCTGCATGCGCTGAGCGGCTTGGATGAACGTTATGAGCGGCAGCGTGCGATGGTGGATGGCAAAGACCCCGTGGCGACGCTGATGAAGTCGCCGGTGTTGACGGCGGCGGAAGACACCGATGTGCGGCTGATCGCCCGGCTGTTTGTTGAATACCATATCGGCGCCGTGCCGGTCCTCGCCGGGCATGATGTTGTCGGGATCATCAGCCGCTCGGATGTGTTGCGCGCGGTGATGCAGCATTATGGGTTGGAGCTTTGGGTGTAGGCGCTTATGGGGGTTTCCGTAGGTCATGCGCTCGATTTGTAAGGATCTGGATTCCGGCTTGCGCCGGAATGACGATGCATAATTTATCGCTGCGTTCGAAATGATAAATAATATAGCGATGAGTGGTGGACGAACGCGATAGTGCCTATGTAAAGCAATTATCTGATTGCCCTCACCCCGGCCCTCTCCCGGGGGGAGAGGGGGTGTAATTGGTCATGATGGAGTTGGGTTGGATCCAGATGGGCGTCATGGATCTGAGGCACTATGCCTTGGGTGGTGATATCGGGCATTCGCTGCTATTGGCTGTCCGCCATGACGGTATCCTATAATTAATTGAGCTCCTTCTTGATTGCTAGAGGGCCCAAGCCGATGGTGGCAATAACAAAAAAAATGAAGACCTGGGGCTGGCGCCAATGGTTGCTGGCGGTGTTTGCGGTGCTTTATCTGTTCTATGTCGCCCTGAGTTATCTTTACCTGCCGGGCAAGCTCAAGGCTGTGGTGCAAACCGATGTCGCGCAATTGCTGGGGCGGGATATTCGAGTGGAACGCATCGCCTTCAATCCCTTCACCTTGTCATTGACGGTGGATAAGCTGGCGATTGCCGACCGGCCCCAACTGCCCTTGGTGGCGTGGAACAAGTTGTTCGTGAATTTTGATGCCTGGGGGTCGCTGTTCGGCTGGGAAGTCCGCTTCAGCAAGATCCAGTTGGATATGCCCAGCGTCGCCATCGAGCGGCGCAAGCAGGATTTCAATTTCAGCGATATTGTCACCCGCCTGGCGGGCGATAAGCCGGCGCAGCCCGCAGCCAAATCCAAGACCGCATTGGCTTTGCGGATCGACGATATTCTGATTCGGAAAGGGTTGTTCGCGTTTGACGACCTCAGTGGTTCCATTCCCGCCCATTCCAAGATGGATGACATCAGCGTGGAGGTGCGGAACCTGTACCTGGCGACGGGTGACGACCAGCTCAATCCCATCAGTCTGCAGGCCGTGATGCCCGGCGGCGGCCAGTTGGCCCTGAAGGGGGATTATCGCGCCGATCCCTTGAAGGTGGCTGTCCATGTCCAGGCCAGCGATGTTCATCTGGAGGCGTTCAAGGACTTTATCGCCAATCAGGTGCCGGTGCAGGTCAATAACGGCCGTCTGACCCTGCAGGCCGATGTCGACGTGGAAATGCGCAAAGAGTTTGAGCTGTCGGTGCAAAACGGCCAGGTCACGGTGACGGATCTGGCGGTGGATGACGCCAACCCGGGCCCGCCATTGCTGCGCGGCCGGCAATTGCAGGCGCAAGGCATTGCCATGAATCTCACCCAGCGCCATTTTCGAATTGAAGACATCAGTCTAAATGGCATCAGCACCAATCAGTGGTTGGATAATGAGGGCCGGCCGCGTATCCAGCCATTGTTGCCGAAGAAGACGCAAGACGTTTCGCCCCCGCCACCCACAGCGGTTGCCGGTGGTGCGGCGGTCGGGCCGCAGCCGTGGGATTTTTCCATCGGTAAGCTGGCGATCCGCAATTCCCAGGTCGGGTTCAGCGATCGCCGCAATGGTCTGGACGCCACCCAACAGATTAACAATTTGAACGCCACGCTTAGCAATATACGTTTCAGCCCCGAT
>CAYWIQ010000244.1:0-3743 GCA_964458405.1 uncultured Chromatiaceae bacterium | reverse complement strand
TTATACTATTGATATTTTTGGACGTTAACCTCCGGATGGGTTGTTTGCGTCAACGGTCGTGCGCGTTGAGGTGGAGCCCGATGCGGTATGGCGCGGGTGCGAGCGTTCGCCCTACGGTGGAGCTAAACCAGAAAGGGTAACTTACAGTGTGCGGTGGGATGGCTGAATGAGTTGGCAGGCGTGGTATACCCTAGCGGTGGTGGCCGCGTGCTTCGGCGCGTTGAGTGTGAGCCGTCTCGCTACCGACATGATCATGATCGGTGGTGTGATGTTGCTGTTGGTGGCGGGCGTGCTCTCGCCCGCTGAGGCCTTGTCTGGCTTGTCCAATGAGGGCATGGTGACTATCGGCATGCTCTATATCGTGACCAGCGGCGTGCAGGAGACCGGCGCCATGTCCGGGATCCTTGCCCGCTTGCTGGGGCGTCCCCGCTCGGTGGGCAGGGCGCAGTTGAGCCTCATGGTGCCGGTGGCCGCCGCCAGCGCCTTTCTCAACAATACCCCGTTGGTAGCGATGTTCATCGGCGCGGTGAGCGACTGGTCCAAGCACAATCGCATCGCCCCGTCCAAGCTGATGATACCGCTCAGCTACGCCGCAGTGATCGGCGGCACCATTACCCTCATCGGTACCAGTACTACCTTGGTGGTAAACGGTCTGCTTATTAAGGAGACCGGCCACAAATCCCTGGGGATGTTCGACATCGCGGTGGTAGGCGTGCCCCTGGCGTGCGCGGTGATCGCCTTCGTCTGGTTGACCCGTCGCTGGTTGCTGCCGGACCGCCAGTCGGCGGTGATGCAAATGGAGAATTCGCGTTCCTATATCGTCGAGATGCTGGTGGACATGGACAGCCCGCTGATTAATAGGACTATCGAAGAGGCGGGATTACGCCACTTGCCCGGCTTGTTTTTGATGGAGATCGAACGCGGGTCCAACAGTCTGCCCGCGGTGTCGCCGCAGGAACGGTTGGAGGCACGTGACCGTTTGATCTTTACCGGCTTGACGGAGTCCATCGTCGATTTGCAGAAGATCCGCGGTTTGACGCCGGCCACTGATCAGGTGTTCAAACTGCGGGCGGCCGGTGAGCGCTGCCTGGTGGAGGCGGTAGTCTCCGACAGTTGCCCATTGGTGGGACGCACGGTGCGCGAGGGTCGCTTTCGTACCCGCTATAACGCCGCGGTGATCGCCGTTGCCCGCAATGGTGAACAACTCCACCAGAAGATCGGCGATGTGAAATTGCGAGCCGGCGATACCTTGATGCTGTTGACCCATCCAGCGTTCGTCGAGCAGCAACGCAATTCCCGGGATTTCTACCTGGTCAGCAGCGTGGAAAACTCGCGGCAACCACGACACGACAAGGCCGGGGTGGCGCTGGCCATCATCGCCGCTATGGTGGCCGCCGTGACCCTGGGATGGACCAACATGCTGACAGCAGCTATGGTAGCCGCTGCCGCGATTATTATCAGCGGTTGCACCACCAGCAGTGCCGCGCGCCGGGCCGTGGATTGGCAGGTACTATTGACCATCGCTGCTGCATTGGCCATCGGCAAGGCGTTGGACAAGAGCGGTGCCGCCCAACACATCGCGGCCCAGATCACCACTCTGGGCGTGGGCGACCCGTGGCTGGCGCTGGTGGCCGTGTATGTGATTACCGTATTGTTTACGGAGCTGATCACCAACAACGCGGCGGCGGCGCTGATGTTCCCCATAGCGATGGCCACAGCCAAGACCTTGAACGTGGATTTCATGCCGTACGTGATCGCCGTCCTGTTCGCCGCCTCGGCGAGTTTCGCCACCCCTATTGGTTATCAAACCAACCTCATGGTGATGGGGCCCGGCGGGTATCGTTTCAGCGATTATCTGCGCGCCGGCATCCCCGTTTCGATCTTGGTTGCTATTATTTCATTGAGCATGATCCCGATCTTTTGGCATTTTTAAATTGCGTCCCGTCGATTGATGCCGTCGATTCTGCGGCTGCTGCGACGACTATGGGTAGCCGCGGCATTCAGGCTCGCGGGCCAATCACTGGAGGCAGCCATGCAAAAAAATACTGAATAAGGTCTGCCTCCTTCCGGTTGACGCCGTGCTTGATTCGCGGGCACAACCATTGTAGCGTTGCCTTTCGCAGCAGGGCGGACTAATCTTCCATCGCCCGTGGCGGCCGATACCATTGCCGTCTTTCAGTGAGCCGAACTTTTCCTGTTATCGAGACAAGGAGCGCACCGTGTCGAAAAAAGCGAGCATCATCTTTGGTCTATTGCTATTTGGGTGCATCACCGCCGCTCAGGCGGGGGGGTTTAAACTTTCCAGCCCGACTATAAAACCCAATTCCACATTGTCCCTGGACCAGGTGTTCAATGGGTTCGGCTGCAAAGGCGGCAACATCTCCCCGGCGTTGAAATGGCACGGTGCACCCAAGGGGACCAAGAGTTTTGCCTTGACGTTATACGATCCGGATGCCCCGACCGGGTCCGGCTGGTGGCATTGGGTGGTATACGATATCCCCGCCGACGTCACCGGTTTGCCGGAAGGGGCCGGGACCGCCGATGGCGCCAAGTTGCCCGCCGGCGCCAAACAAGGTCCTAGCGACTATGGCACCCATGCCTTTGGCGGCGCCTGCCCGCCGCCGGGTGATAAACCGCATCGTTACATATTCACCCTCAGCGCGCTCAAGGTGGAAAAGCTCGATGTCCCCGCTGATGCCAGCGCCGCCTTGATCGGTTATATGGTTCACGCCAATCGCATTGCCAAGGCCAGCCTAAAGGCCAAATACGGTCGCTGACGGGGTTATGCGGACCGCCGCTATTGGTGGTCCGGACTTCGGCTAAGGACCGGGAGACGGTGTTGGCGGCGGACAATGCCAGACTTATAAGACAAAGTTGGCACATCAACGCCCAGGATTGGATCGCCGCGGTAAGGAACGGCGAGATTGAGGGTCGGCGCGCCGTCACCGACGAGGCCATAGTGAATGCCGTCCTGGCCCTTAAGCCCGATCGTGTGTTGGATCTGGGCTGTGGCGAGGGGTGGTTGTGTCGTGCGCTGGCGACGGCGGGTATAAAGGCCGTGGGGGTGGACGCCGTTCCGGAATTGATAGCGGCGGCGCAACGCTCGGGGGGCGGTGAATTTCATGTGATCGGCTATGAAGAGCTTGCCGGGCTGTGGTCCGATATAGGATCGTTTCCCTTGGCCGTCTGCAACTTTTCCCTTTTCGATGAGAATCTGGCCCCGCTGCTGTCTTGTTTGAAAGGCTGTTTACGGCCTCATGGTCGTTTGTTGGTTCAAACATTACATCCGAGGGCGGATGCTGCCGGCGAATACCGGGATGGATGGCGTGTTGAATCCTTTTCTGGCTTTTTGGGCCGTTTTACTCAGTCCATGCCTTGGTATTTCCGGACATTGGAATCATGGTCGGCGCTACTGGTGGACAGCGGTTTTGATGTTGATAGAGTTCGCGAACCCGTGGATTCAAACTCGGGGAAGCCGTTGTCGTTGTTGCTCCAGTGCAAGGTAAGTGCAAGTTAAACCTAGCCCGGCGGTATTTGTGGACGAGATGCGTTGCGAAACGTTATTCTCCTACCATCCACCAATTTCATGGTTTGTTCAGGACGAATAGCGAAAGGTGGTTGTAGATGGCCAAAGTCAGTCCCGCCGGTAGTTGGATCCAGTCTAACGTGTTGCTGCTCACAGCCATAGTGGCTTGCGGCGCGTCTGGTAATGTGCTGGCGGCGGACAGCGACGACGCCAATGA
>CAYWIQ010000243.1:0-3775 GCA_964458405.1 uncultured Chromatiaceae bacterium | reverse complement strand
GGCTGGTTAAGGCGTCGAACATATCCGCCACCGCAATGATGCGTGCCTCAATGGGGATATCCTTGCCTTCCAGGCCCAGCGGGTAGCCGCTGGCATCCATTTTTTCATGATGAAATTCGGTGATATTACGCAGTACGTCCACATAGGGCAGTGCATTGAGTCCGAATTCGGAGAGCATCGTGTCGACCACATCACGCCCGCTGCGGGCATGCTGACGCATGATCTCGCGCTCGCTTCCGCTGAGTGGGCCTTGTTTATGGAGGATGCGGTCGGGAATACCGATCTTGCCGATGTCATGTAACGGTGCGAACAGGAACAGATGTTCGATGTATTCGTCGCTGAAACCGTATTTGGGCGCCAAGGTCTTGGCGATAAAGCGCGCATAATGCGCCATGCGGTCGAGATGGGCGCCGGTCTCCACGTCGCGCAGCGAGGTCATGTCGCGGGCGGTCCTCACTGCGGCGAGCATGGTGTGGATGATGCTGAGTTCATTGATCACGGTCAGTGAGATCAAATGGCCGTGGAGGTCTAAGGTGGGCAGCAACGCCGACTGGAAGGCGTCTTTGTCATAGGCGTTGAAGAAGATGAAACCGAAAAACACATTATTGAGGTACATGGGTAGGGTGTAACTGGAGCCGTAACCTTCGATATTCAATTTTTGACTGTGGTCGCTGGAACCCCGATACAGGGCGGCGAGGTCATTGGCCACCCGTGGTTCTCCTGAGCGGGCGATGTCCTGCAAAGAGGCGATATCACTTAGGCGGGCCTGATAGTTTGAGAGGGGGTCAGCGTCGCCGCTGCTATGGATGAAGGTCTTCACCATATCGGTTTTAGGATCGTAGATCGCCACCGAAATGCGCTCGATCCGCGGGGCGTGTTGTTTCAATATTTTATGGATGAATGCCAGTTTCTGCGAAACCGGAATGTTTTTATTCAATTCGCCCAGCGCGTATTTATGGGTGTCCATCATCATCCTTTGCGGGTTGCGGCCCGCTGTGAACAGTCGGGATCACCGTGTATGATTTTACACCCTCAGTGGCAATAGGTGGCGCTAGGCCAGCAGGACGGCGACGATGCCGGTAATGAAGATACCGTCGAAGGTGCCGGCGCCGCCGATGGAGGCCATGGGTACCCCCATTTTACGAACATCTTTTAGACGTAGCAGGTCGGCGCCGATCAATACCCCCAGGGTCCCGCAGATATAGGCCAGGGGGGCGCTGTTTTGCGGATCTATGCCCATGGCGGTGATGGCGGCGGCAATAGGGGCAACAAATATGGGCATACCTATGCCCACACCGGGGATGGGGCGGCTGGCCAGACGGCAGACCACGGTGACGATGAGCGTGGCGGCGATGATCTCTAAACCGCCGAGTTGATGAAAATGGATCAGGTAATAGGAAAACATCACCGGGATCAGACAGCCGCCGGTATTGATCGCGATGATGGTTTGCCCTTTGAATTTCAGCATGGCCTGCGCCATCAGCTCGCGCAGCTGTTCCGGTACATCTTCCAAGCTGGGGCGCTCGGCCGCGATCTTGGTGACGGGTAGATTGATGGCGCTGCCGAACAGTGAGGCAAACAGCAGCATAAAGGCCGAATGGCTGGAGAGACCGAGTTTTTCGAAGGCGACAGTGAGGAGACCCACTTGGATGAAGGCCAGCAGCAGGCCGACGATCAGTACCAGGCCGAGCAATTGCATCGGGTTGAAAGGCACGAGCGTTCAGTCTCTCACGGCGGCGGCGAGGATGCCGCTAAGTTCGATGGTGTTGGAGGCATGCAGAATGCTGTCGGTACTCCAGATGTGGCTGATGCCGGCGGCACGCAGCACCTCCTCGGCGTCATCGGCGAAGATCGCATGGGTAACGCAACAATGGATTTCATCGGCGCCGGTGCCGCGCAGCTGTTGAGCGGTGACGGCCAGGGTCCGCGCGGTGCTGGCCACATCGTCGACGATGACAACGGGACGGCCTTGCAGGTTGCAGGGCGGTAATTTGATATGCACGTCTTTATCTGAAAAACGCTGTTTTTCCGCAATGAGATAATCCATGCCCGCGCGTTCGGCGATGTGTGCCACCCATTGCCGTGATTCGCTGTCGGGGCCGATCAATAAGGCCTTGGCGATACGTTGGTGGAGAAATGCTGCCAATAACGGGCCGGCGCTGAGGGTGATGCTGCGCCGTGCCGGCAGGACCTCACTGAGCTGGTTGACACGATGCAGATGGGGGTCGACGGTGATGACGGTGTCGAACAGGCTCGCCAACCATCGTCCGACAATGCGCTGGCTGATCGCTTCGCCGTCATGGAAGGCTATGTCTTGGCGCATATAGCATAAATAGGGGGCGACCAGCGTCAGCTGCTTTACCCCGGCGGCGCGGGCGGTCTCCGCAACCAACAGCAGTTCGATGAGTTTGTCGTTGGGGTGGTCCAGGCTGCGGCATACGATGACCTCCCGGGGCAAGGTGGCGGGGAGGCGGACTTTGCTCTCGCCGTCCGGGAAACGATGGACTTCCACCATCTCGCAGGGGCAGGCCAAGGCCTTGGCCAGGCGTTGGGCGGGGGCGGCGTACTCGGGAAAACCGAGAACCAGGCTATCGGGAGTATTGGCTGACGTCATGGCGATTAGAACTCAACGTAGAGTTTGGGGATTTGATCGGGTTTACCGATGTTGAATCCGCTACCGCGCTCTTCATAGAGGGCACGGGCGAATTTGAAATCGGCCTGGAATTCGGCATGGACACGGTACAACGTTTCTCCCCTTTGCACCGGATCACCCAGCTTCTTCAGCAGGTCCACGCCGGCGCCTTTATCCAGCGGGGCGCCGGCGATGCGCGCCATCCTCGCCAACAAATAGTTGTCGATGGCGGTGACCACGCCGTCGCGGTCGGCGGTGACGTCGAAGCTGATGGGGCCCGGTTTGAATGTCGCGTTCTCTTTGCGCCCCTGGGCGTCGATGATGGCCTTCATCTTGGCCAAGGCACGACCGGAATCGAGTATGTCGCGGGCGATGGCGTAGCCGTCGCCGCCGCGCACGTCGGGGTCGAACTCCAATACCCGTCCAGCGAGACGCAAGGCCTTTTGGCGCAGATCCGCAGGTGCGTCGGGATGATTCTCCAATACTTGCATGACATCCCGCGCCTCCAAGATCGGGCCGATGCCGCGTCCCACCGGCTGGCGGCCGTCGGTGATGACCACTTCCAGGTGAAGTCCCAAGCGGTCGCCGACGAACTCAAACAGTTTGCGCAGTTGCAGGGCCTCACGCATGTGGCGGACCTTGGCGGTAGCGCCCATGGGAATATCGATAAGCAGGTGGGTGGAACCGGCGGCCAGTTTCTTGGACAGGATGGAGGCCACCAGCTGGCCGGGAGCGTCTATCCCTAAGGGCCGTTCCACGGAGATCAACACGTCGTCCACCGGTGCCAGGCGGGCAGTGCCGCCCCAGGCCAGACAACCGCGCTGATGTCGTACGATGTCCCGCAAGCGTTCCGGGGCCAGATTGACATTGGCCAACACCTCCATGGTGTCGGCGGTGCCGGCCGGCGAGGTAATGGCGCGGCTGGAGGTCTTGGGGATCAGCATGCCGTGGGCGGCGACGATGGGCACCACCAGCATGGAGGTGCGGTTGCCGGGGATGCCGCCGATGCAGTGCTTGTCCACCACCACCGGCTCGTCCCAGTCCAGGCGCTCGCCGGAGTCGACCATGGCGCGGGTCAGGTAGAGGACTTCGTCGCGGTCGAGGCCGGTCTGGCCGGAGGCGACCAGGAACGCAGCCATCTCG
>CAYWIQ010000242.1:0-3826 GCA_964458405.1 uncultured Chromatiaceae bacterium | reverse complement strand
TTCAAACTTAGCCGTGCATCAACTCAGGCAGGGCCTCTCACCGGGTTTAGGTGAGAAGCACCTCCGCATTCCCCACATTCCAGACGGCTTGGCTTACCCGCAGCCGTTACCCAAGTCGAGAAACATTTGATAGATACCCCTCACTAGGCGCGGCATACAAAGCCATGGCAAAGTCGGCAGGAAAGAATGCCTGTACGGACTAGCAATATCCGCAGGAAAGGTTCGTTCGGTTTGAATCCCTGAGAAGCAGTAATATTCTCTGAAAGAACTCGATTAGCTTAAATAGATTGCATGGTACGCCGAGATAACATGCATGGAGGGAATAGATGGATGGCTGGGGGACCTGGATTCGAACCAGGGTTGGCGGAGTCAGAGTCCGCAGTCCTACCGCTAGACGATCCCCCAAGTGATCAACGATAAAAACCCGATGCAGGTTTCAAATTAAGCAGAACTGTAGATCTGTAACGGCGGCCGCGACGAAAAACCTAAATTGATTTGTGTGCGCCTGCAATCCAACGCCCGGTAATCGCGACCCAATGGGGTTTCGCGCCGAGGGCCGTTTGGCCATCGGCGCAACGACCTTAGCGCTTCGAGTACTGCGGACGCTTGCGGGCCTTGTGTAGACCGACCTTTTTGCGCTCCACCTCGCGGGCGTCGCGGGTGAGGAATCCGGCCTTGCGCAGCGGTCCGCGCATCGCCTCGTCGTACGCAACCAGGGCGCGAGCGATGCCGTGGCGAATGGCGCCGGCCTGGCCGCTGTTGCCGCCGCCGCGCACGGTGATGGTCAAATCCACGGACTCGTTCATTTGGGTCACGTCCAAGGGCTGCTGAACGATGCGTCGCGCCGTCTCGCGGCCGAAATAGTTGTCTAGCGTCCGCTTATTGATGGTGATCTTGCCGGAGCCGCTGGTGAGAAACACTTGTGCGGTTGAGCTTTTGCGCCGGCCGGTGTTGGAAAGAGTCTGCTGTGCCATATATATAGATTCCGCCGAATGTTGCCAGGGTTAGATGTCCAGCGCCTGGGGCTGCTGGGCCTGATGATTATGGGTGGGGCCGGCGTAGACCTTCAGTTTGCCGAGCATGGCCCGACCCAAAGGATTCTTCGGCAGCATGCCCTTCACCGCCAGGGTGATGATGTCCTGCGGCGCGCGCTCCAGCATCTTCTCGAAACTGAAAGAACGCATGTTGCCCATATAGCCGGTGTGATGATGATACATCTTGTTGGTGGCCTTGCGCCCGGAAACCCGTACCTTCTCGGCATTGACCACGACGATGTAATCGCCGGTATCCACGTGGGGCGTGTACTCCGCTTTATGTTTGCCGCGCAGGCGTCGAGCGATTTCGCTGGCGATGCGGCCCAGGGTCTTGCCGCTGGCGTCGACTACGTACCAATCACGCTTGACGGTCTCGGATTTTGCGTTGAAGGTCTTCATTCCCATCAATCCTAAAAATAAACAGTTTTTTGCGAACGCGGGATTTTACATGAGGGCCGGAGGCGAAACAAGGCCGGGCACCTTCGCCGCCAAATCACCTCGCGACGAAAAATCGCTCGGCCAACGCTGTCCTGTCCATTCCGGGTGGCACCCTTCGACCCCAGCCCCGCCACCCCCACCATAAAATTCACTAAAATCAATCGATTAAAAGGATGGAGGCCGCTGTATAATTGGGGCCACTCAGGCCTTGTGGCGGCCACTGCCGACCACACTGGCTGTGATCGCGAAAAAAATACACTATAAAACAATAAGATAATTACAATATAGCCGGACTATGGCCTAAATCTGCAACCGTTTGACCACCCGGCCGTTGACCAGGTGCTCTTCGATGATCTCATCCACATCATCCTGGTCTATATAGGTGTACCAGACCCCCTCCGGATAGACGACGATGACCGGCCCCTCGCTGCAGCGGTCCAAACACCCGGCGCTGTTGATGCGCAAATTGCCCTGACCGGCCAGCCCCAGGGTCTTGACCCGCGCCTTGGCGTAGGCCCGCATATCCGAGGCGCCACACTGCTCACAGCACTGGCTGCCGTCTTCGCGGAGATTGGTGCAGAAAAATACATGGCGACGGTAATACATTGGGTTTTAGGTTCCAGATTAGAGGGGAAAAGCATAACATAGTGGTTGCGCTTGCCATGGCGCGGCCCTATCTTGCTTTTGAGATTGTCACGCACCACTGAATTGACCTGACCCAACGATACACCTTGCAACCCGACTCCAGAAACACCCAACTGCTGAAGGCCACCGACCGCTGCGTGATGTGCGGTATGTGCTCGCCCCACTGCCCTACCTATCAGATCAGTCATGATGAAGGCGAATCGCCACGCGGCCGCATCGCCCTGATCCAGGGGCTCGCTAACGGCCAACTGACACTGAATCCCCGCCTCGAAGCACATCTGGACCACTGCCTGGGTTGCCGCAGTTGCGAAGCAGTGTGTCCATCGGGAGTCGCCTATGGCGATATCATCGACGCCGGCCGCGCCGCTCTTTACGAGCAACGCCCCAGCCACCCCGCCCCGCGCCTGTTGTATTCCCTGGTGCCGCGACCACGGCGGCTGCGCCTCTTCGGGCGGATTTTGCGGTTGGTGCAACGCAGTGGGTTACAAGCGCTGGCCCGCGGCATCGGCATCACCCGCGCCCTGGGCCTGACCCGCCACGACGCCTTGCTGCCACCCCTGGCGCCGCTCCCGTCATGGCAACCCTATTATCCGCCGGTGGGCAAACAGCGCGGCGAGGTGGCGCTGTTTGTGGGCTGCATCGCCGATTTCAGCGACCGCCCCACCTTGAATGCCGCGCTGCGGGTACTCACCCGCCTGGGTTACGGCGTACACATCCCGCCCCGCCAAACCTGTTGCGGCGCCCTGCACCTCCACCAGGGAGACCGTTTTATCGCCCGGCATCTGGCGGAATGCAATGCCGCCGCCTTCAATCCCCTGCGAATCGACGCCATCATCAACACCGCCAGCGGCTGCGGCGCCACCCTGGTGGAATACCCGCGTAACGACTTTCCCGCGCTCAACGCACCGATCCGCGATATCAATGCCTTCCTGGCCGAAACCCCTTGGCCGGCGGAACTCGTTCCGGCGCCGCTGGCCAAGAAGGTTGCGGTACACGACCCCTGCAGCCTCGGCAACGTGCTTCGCCAATCCAAGGCACCCTATCAAATACTGGAGCGCATCCCCGGCCTTGAAACCGTGGCCTTGCCGGATAACCGCCGCTGCTGCGGCGCGGCGGGGAGCTATATGCTCACCCAACCCGCCCTGGCCGACCGCTTGCGCGATGACAAGGTCGCGGCGCTGCGCCCATTGGAGGCCGACATCCTGGTGACCTCCAATCCCGGTTGCGCCATGCACCTGCGCGCCGGGGTCCGCGCGGCACGCCAGGATATCGAGGTACTGCATCCCGTGACGCTGTTGGACCGGCAGTTGCGGACCACGAATAACTAAGAAGGTCTGATTTATTCGTTCATTCCCTGTCAGGGGAAAGATTAAGAAGGACGGTGAGGTTACAACGCATTGAATGGAGGAACCCCATCCCCACCCCAGCCCTCCCCTTGAAGGGGAGGGTGAATAAAGCAGCGTTTCCCTAAAATTAACCGGAAACAGCGGCAGCCCAATTTTCGCTTGCGGCCGACGGCGCACAGCTTGTATCGTTTTGCCATGACCACTCGCCAATACAGCCCTTTCGATCAACTCCTGATGCAGGTAGACAAGGCCGTGCGCACGGTATTCGGCGCGCCGCCGGTCACCGAACGCCTCAAGCCCGCCGCGGCGCAACCGGAACCGGAACTGAATGCCGACGAACGGCGTCGGGTGGCGGGATTGATG
>CAYWIQ010000241.1:2523-3832 GCA_964458405.1 uncultured Chromatiaceae bacterium | reverse complement strand
GACCTTGACCCTGGAGATATCCGATATCGATGAATTGAATAAAATGTTGCAGAAACTCAATCAATTACCAAATATAATTGAGGTAAAACGGGAGCGGCGTTAAGGGGTAAGCCGGTGACCCCGTATTACTATTCGTATTCGTCAAACAGTCCCGCCCAATCGCGATTAGTGCTGTCGAGGTCCACCAACTCATGGTAATCCTCTTCGTATTCGTGCTGTCCCTCATAATCGCCGCCCATGGCCTCATGGGGCGGATCAATCACTTTGGGTTCGGCGCTATACCAGAAATCCGTATCCAATTCCTCTAAACTGCCGTCTAGATATTGGATTTCGATGGTGTCATCGTGCGGATCAACGGCGACCACTTCAAAGACATCACCATTGACGGTCTTGTACCAAACATCGACTGAGGGTGGTGGTGGTAGCTTACTAGGCATACATCGTCCCCGTTAAATGAGCAATCATGACTAGGCCGGCGGCGTTTGAAACAAAAGCAGTACCTTAACTTCAGCCTGGACCCGACCGGGTTGTCCGCTCTGTATCGGACGCCCTAAATCATTGCTTAAGATCCTCGTGCACGATTTTAGTTTAGTGCGCCCAGCGCGATTGCGCATCGCGCTGCGGACCCGGGACCCTGGCATTTCCGTTAAAATACAATGCGAACTGTTACAGGAATTTAACGTATACAATGCACACCATGAATATAGCGCCCTTCGACGCCGACTGCCGCCGCTGTAAGCGACTGGCAAGCTTTCTCGACACGGTGCGGGAAGAGTATCCGTCTTACCATGCCCGCCCGGTCGCACCGGTGGGCGTGAACAATCCTCGTTTGCTCATCGTCGGCCTGGCACCGGGCATGCACGGCGCCAACGCCACCGGCCGCCCGTTCACCGGCGATTACGCCGGTATCTTGTTGTACAAAACCCTGCATGAGTTCGGTTTCAGCAATCAGCCCACCTCCACTCATCAAGGCGACGGTCTGAAACTCCGGGGCTGCCGCATCACCAATGCCGTGAAATGCCTGCCGCCGCAGAACAAACCACTGGGCGATGAAATCAAATTGTGCAACAGCTATTTGGAAGGGGAGCTTAAACAGCTACGCGAAGGCACCTTGATCTTGGCCCTGGGCACCGTCGCCCATAATGCGGTGCTGCGCGCCTCGGGCCTGCGGGCCTCGGCCTATCGCTTCGCCCATGGTGCGGAACACAGCCTGCCCAATGGCCGGCACCTCATCGACTCCTATCATTGCAGCCGCTACAACACCCAGACCCGCCGCCTCACCGAGGATATGTTCCGCGACATCTTCACG
>CAYWIQ010000241.1:0-2513 GCA_964458405.1 uncultured Chromatiaceae bacterium | reverse complement strand
ACAGTCCGCGAAGTTTGACGCCAAGGAGTTTCTCAAAAGCCTGACCCATCACCCCGGCGTTTATCGCATGCTCAACGCCCAGGGCAAGGTGCTGTACGTGGGCAAGGCCCGCAACCTGAAGAAACGGGTTGCCAGCTATTTCCGCAGCAGCGGGCTGCCGGCCAAGACCCAGGCCTTGATGGCGCAGGTGCAACACATAGAGGTGACGGTCACCCACAGCGAAAGCGAGGCCCTGATCCTCGAAAACAACCTCATCAAGGAATTCAAACCACGCTACAACATATTGCTGCGGGACGATAAAAGCTACCCGTACATCCATCTCTCCGCCCACGCCGACTTTCCCCGTTTCGGGTTTTATCGCGGCGGCAAACAGGAGCCCGGTCGTTATTTCGGGCCTTACCCTTCGGCCTCGGCGGTACGCGAAAGCCTGCAACTGCTGCAAAAACTGTTTCCGGTCCGCCAGTGCGAAGACAGCTTCTACCGCAACCGTTCCCGCCCGTGCCTGCAATACCAAATCAAACGCTGCACCGCCCCCTGCGTGGGCCTGGTGGAGCCTGAGACCTATCAACAGGACGTACACCACGCCGTGTTGTTCCTCGAGGGCAAGAACAACCAAGTCATCGACGAATTGGTGGCGCGCATGGAAGAGGCCGCGACCCGGCTGCATTTCGAAGAGGCGGCCCGTTACCGCGATCAGATCGCCACCCTGCGTCACGTCCAAGAGCAGCAATACGTCAGCGGCGAGAGGGGAGACCTGGACGTCATCGCCGCCGTCGCACACCACGGCCTGGGCTGTGTCGAGGTCTTCTACGTGCGCAACGGCCGGGTGCTGGGTAACAAGACCTTCCATCCCCAGCACTCCCAGGATACGGATGCGGCCGGCATACTGGCGGCGTTCCTGCCGCAGTACTACTTGGGTCGGGAGGTGCCCGGCGAAATCCTGGTCAATCACGTCCTCAAGGATCGCGAATTATTCGAGCGTACCCTGGCGGCGCATACCGGCCACCGCGTAACCATCTCCAACAAAGTGCGCGGCGAACGGGCACGCTGGCTGGCCCTGGCCGCCGCCAATGCCCAACACGCCGTTTCCCGCCAGCTGGCCAACAAGGCCAACACCCTGCAACGTTTCGAGGCCCTGCAAGAGGCCTTGAATCTGGACGATCTCCCGCAGCGCATCGAATGCTTCGACATCAGCCATACCATGGGAGAGGCCACGGTGGCGTCCTGCGTGGTATTCGATACCGAAGGACCGCTCAAGAGCGATTACCGCCGCTTCAATATCGAGGACATCACCCCCGGCGACGACTATGCGGCGATACACCAGGCGTTGCTGCGCCGCTATACCCGGCTTTCGCAAGGGGAGGGCAAGCTGCCCGACGTGTTGTTCATCGATGGCGGCAAAGGGCAACTGGCGCAGGCGGCCCAGGTGTTGGAAGAACTGCAGATCGGTAACGTCGCGCTGATCGGGATAGCAAAGGGGCCGGAGCGCAAACCGGGCGCGGAATCCTTGTTCTTGTCCGGCGTAAAGCAGCCCTTTATACTGCCCAATGATTCATCGGCGCTACACCTAATACAACAAATACGCGACGAGGCACACCGTTTTGCCATCACCGGACACCGCCAGCGTCGGGGAAAATCACGCAACAGCTCACCACTGGAACATATTCCGGGCTTGGGTCCCAAACGACGCCGGTCGTTACTGAGTCATATGGGTGGCATGCAGGAAGTCGCGCGCGCCGGCGTGGAAGAATTGGCCAAGGTTCACGGCATCAGCAAGGACCTGGCGCAACGGATTTATGATGTATTGCATGGCGACGGCCGATGATGCGCGAAGTGAACATACCGACATTCCTGACCTTCATTCGCATTGGATTGATTCCAATCTTCGTCCTTGCCTACTATCTGCCCTTCAAGTGGGCCAATTTAGCCACCACCGGCATATTCATCCTCGCAGGCGTCACGGACTGGTTCGACGGCTATCTTGCCCGGCGCCTCAACCAGACCTCGGCGTTCGGCGCCTTTCTCGACCCGGTGGCCGACAAATTGATGGTGGCGGTCGCCCTGATCCTGCTGACCCAATCCCATCCCAACGCCTGGATGGCGGTGCCGGCCGCGATCATCATCGGCCGGGAGATCGCCGTATCGGCGCTGCGGGAATGGATGGCGGAACTGGGCAAACGCGCCCACGTGGCGGTTTCCTTCCTGGGAAAATACAAGACCGCCGTACAGATTCTGGCCCTGGTGCTTTTGCTCTATCGGCAACCGCTGATGGGGCTGCCCGTCCAAATGATCGGTTTCGCCCTGCTGTACGCGGCAGCGGGGCTGACCGTGTGGTCCATGCTCATGTATCTGGAGACCGCCTGGAAGGTGCTACGGGAGAAATAGCAACGGTTTAGGAACGGTTTAGGTTGACAGTCTTCGTGCCGTGGATACAATAGAGCGCCTGTTTCATGGGTCTCAGCGGGAATAGCTCAGTTGGTAGAGCACAACCTTGCCAAGGTTGGGGTCGCGAG
>CAYWIQ010000240.1:0-3849 GCA_964458405.1 uncultured Chromatiaceae bacterium | reverse complement strand
ATCTGCAAAGCATGCAGGCGCAAGGACGGCTCGGTCACGATCAGTTGCGCAACGTCGGCGACAAATGTCTGCTCTATTCGGGTTTGTTTCCGGAACGCGCGGAACGCCGCCGGGTCAAGATAAGCTATTTCGTGGACCTGGGGCGCAGTGCCTACCATCAACTCTCCGACCGACTGGAACACAGCGCCGCCACCATGTACCTCCAGCTGGCCGATGCCTTCGTTTCACTGATGGACATTCTCCAGACCATGCGCACCCTGGGTGACCGCTCCTCCACCCTCGCCCCCCTCAATGCCTTTGAATTGTGGCGCGATACCGGTAGCGAGGCCGCCCGGCGCGCCTTGCGCGAAACCACTTTGGCCACCCCGCTGCTCATCCCCAGCGACGACGACCACCGCCATTGATCCCGCCGTTGCGGGCATTTTCTCCCCGCCGCGGTATTTGCTATCCTAAGCCCCCCACCGCACCTGTCAGCCGATTGCTGGAACGATGAATAGACAACCTAAAGCCGTGGCCCTGATTTCCGGCGGCCTCGATTCCATGCTGGCCGCCAAAACCGTCATGGACCAAGGCGTCCACGTCGAAGGCATCAATTTCTTTACCGGCTTTTGCGTAGAGGGCCATACCCACGCCATCCGCCAAAAGGATCGCGCCAAACCCAAGCGCAACAACGCCCTGTGGGTGGCGGAACAGCTGGGCATCAAACTGCACATCATTGACGTGGTGGAGGAATACAAAGACGTCGTCATCAATCCCAAACACGGCTACGGCGCCAACCTCAACCCCTGCCTGGACTGTAAAGGCTTCATGGTGGGCCAGGCCTACCAGTGGCTGGAGGAAAACGGATTCGACTTCATCATCACCGGAGAGGTCATCGGCCAGCGCCCCATGTCGCAACGCCGCGACACCATGCCGGTAATAGCTCGAGAGTCGGGGGCCGGCGACCGACTGTTGCGGCCGCTGTGCGCCAAACTGCTCGCCCCTACCCTGCCGGAGCGGGAAGGCTGGGTCGACCGCGAAAAATTGCTGGACTTCAGCGGCCGCTCACGCAAACCGCAAATGGCCCTGGCGGACCGCTTCGGAATTGACGAATACGCCCAACCGGCAGGAGGCTGCTGCTTCCTCACCGATCCCAACTACACGAAAAAACTGCAGGATCTGTGGCAATGCCGTGGCGACAGGCGTTACGAACTGGACGATATCATGCTGCTCAAGATCGGCCGTCACCTGCGACCTCGTCCCAACTTCAAAGTGGTGGTGGGCCGGGAAGAAGGCGAGAACAACTTTCTCGAAGGCTACCGGAATCGCTTCACCCACCTGCGCCCCCTCAGCCACAAAGGTCCGTTGGTGCTGCTCGACGGCAGCGCCGACGCCGACGACCTGCGCCTGGCGGCCCAACTGGCCGCGCGCTTCAGCCAGGGGCGCGATGCGCCGCAAGTGAACATTTCCGTAAATCCGACTGACGGACCGGCCTTCGAACTCAGCGTCCCGCCCCTCAGCCATGATGAAATCCCCCAAGAGTGGTACCTATGAGCGAGCACACCCTCAACGCTCGCAACCTGCTCTGCCCGCTGCCGGTCATCCGCCTGCAAAACACCGTCAAGACCCTTGCGGACGGCGATATCCTCAATGTAATCTGCACCGACCCGGGGGCCTTGAATGACATCCCCGCCTGGTGCCGCATCAACGGCCATAGCGTGCTTGACACCCAGAAAGGCGATAAGGAACTTACAATCACGATCAGGATTTCGAAGCCGGAAGGGCACGATCACTAGATGCGCCATTTTGGTGCAATTACATCACTCCGCACCAAATTGGGGCGAACCTGGGCATCTTCCCCCTCCTATCCTAGTCAGAAAAACATTCCCTATCAGACACTTTCATGCGTGGCATGCTAAATGCTTTAGAGGAGAGCACCAAGATTTTTGGCGCTGCATGCTTGAAATGCAGCTGTATCTATTGGAAATAAATGCACCTGTTTGGAGGAGTTCCTATGTCCGCATCCGATGTATTAAAACTGATAAAAGACAAAGAAGTTAAGTTTGTCGACTTCCGCTTCGCTGATACCCGCGGCAAGGAGCAGCATGTCTCCGTCCCCGTGAGCACGGTCGACGAGGACCTTTTCAAAGATGGCAAGATGTTCGACGGTTCCTCCATCGCCGGCTGGAAGGGCATCCAAGAATCCGACATGGTGCTAATGCCCGATGCGGACTCCGCCGTCCTGGATCCGTTCATGGATGAGCCCACCCTGATCCTGCGCTGCGACATCCTGGAACCCCACACCATGCAAGGCTATGAGCGCGATCCCCGCTCCGTCGCCAAACGCGCCGAGGCCTACTTGAAATCCACCGGCATCGCGGACACCGCCTACTTTGGCCCGGAACCCGAATTCTTCATCCTCGACGACGTGCGCTGGGGCGCGGACATGAACGGCGCCTTCTACAAGATTGATTCCGAAGAGGCCGCCTGGAACTCAGAAACCGCCTTCGGCGAAGGCAATATCGGCCACCGCCCCGGCACCAAGGGCGGCTACTTCCCCGTGCCGCCGGTGGATTCGCTGCAGGATATCCGCTCCGCCATGTGTATGGCCTTGACTGAAATGGGTACGGAAGTTGAGGTACACCACCACGAAGTGGCCACCGCCGGACAATGCGAAATCGGCACCATGTTCAACACCCTGGTACGCAAGGCCGACGAAACCCTGATCCTCAAATATGTGGTGCAGAACGTCGCCCACTCCTACGGCAAGACCGCCACCTTCATGCCCAAGCCCCTGGTTGGCGACAACGGCAGCGGCATGCATTGCCACCAATCCCTGTCCAAGGACGGCAAGAACGTTTTCAGTGGAGATAAGTACGCCGGTCTGTCCGACGAAGCCCTGTACTACATCGGCGGCATCATCAAGCATGCCCAGGCCCTCAACGCCTTGACCAATGCATCGACCAACAGTTACAAGCGCCTGGTACCGGGTTTCGAAGCGCCGGTGATGCTGGCCTACTCGGCGCGCAACCGCTCCGCCTCCATCCGCATCCCCCATGTGTCCAGCCCCAAGGCACGGCGCATTGAGGTCCGTTTCCCCGATCCCTCGGCCAATCCCTATCTGGCATTCGCGGCCATGATGATGGCGGGGCTGGACGGCATCCAGAACAAGATCCATCCCGGTGACCCGATGGACAAGAATCTGTACGACCTGCCGCCGGAAGAGGAAAAGGAAATTCCAAAGGTCTGCCATTCGCTGGACATGGCCCTGGAGGCCCTCAGCGCGGACCGGGAATTCCTCACCCGCGGCGGCGTATTCACCGACGACATGATCGACGCCTACATCGAGCTCAAGATGGAGGAAGTCACCCGCTTCCGGATGACCACCCATCCCGTCGAGTTCGATATGTACTACAGCCTGTAAAATTTCCGATCCATTCGGAAAAGTGCGACGCCCCCGGCAAAACCGGGGGCGTTTTTTTTGACAGCGCAACCCTATTCGGGCTACAACATCGGCAGTCATGAACCGGATCCGCTTATGCGTTCTATCATTGCCTTCCTTGCTGTGAGTCTCGCCATGAACGCCTCGGCGGCGGTCTATAAATGGGTGCAGCCCGACGGCTCGGTCATGTACTCCGATCGCGCCCCCCAGGAAAACACCGCCCCGGCCGAGCTCCCGACCCTGCAACAAATAAAAATGCCGCCGCCCCCACCGGTGGATAACAACACCGCGCCGGCGAACACCGCCTCACAACCCCAGTCAACGCAATATTCGAAGCTAGAGATCACCTCGCCGACAAACAACAGCGCCTTCCGCGACAACGCCGGTCAGGTCACCATCAAGCTCGATCTTCAACCGGCGTTACAGGG
>CAYWIQ010000239.1:0-3872 GCA_964458405.1 uncultured Chromatiaceae bacterium | reverse complement strand
CGGTAATACCGGCGCGCGCCGCATAGGCCGCCGCGGAAGCCGAGGTATTGCCTGTGGAGGCGCAGACGATGGCGCGGCTACCCTCTTCCACCGCCTTGGTCACCGCCATGGTCATGCCACGATCCTTGAAGGAACCGGTGGGATTGAGTCCTTCGTATTTGACGTAAACGTCCACATCCCTGCCCAAATCCCGCGGGATGTTGTTGAGACGGATCAGCGGGGTGTTGCCCTCGCCAAGGCTGATGACACGGGTGTCGTCGTGCACCGGTAGACGGTCGCGGTATTTATCGATGAGCCCGGTATAACGGGGACGAAACGGCATTGCTGACTCCTAAAGTGACGATCGCCGACAACGCCCGATTGACAAACCGGGGTGGCGGCTGACCGCTTGCAAGTTTATTGTCTGTTCAAATATTCCACGCGGATGCGGGTCACCGCGCCGCCGATGGAGTCCAACGCCTGGATGCGCTGGATGGCCTGGTCCATTTTACCCTCTGTGACCCCGTGTGTAAGCATGATCACCGGTACATGGGCGGCCTCGGGGGCCTGTTCCTTCTGGATAATGGCCTCGATGCTGATCCCGGCCTCACCGAGGATGTGGGTCACCTCCGCCAGTACCCCGGGACTGTCCTCCGCCTCCAATCGCAGATAATAGGCGGTCTCCACCTCGGCCATGGGCAGGATGGGGATATCGGACAAGGCATCGGGCTGGAAGGCCAGGTGCGGCACGCGATTCTCCGGATCGGCGGTGAGGGCCCGCACCACGTCCACCAGATCGGCCACCACTGCCGAGGCGGTGGGCTCGGAACCGGCGCCGGCGCCGTAATACAGGGTCGGACCCACGGCGTCGGCCTTGACCAGCACCGCGTTCATCACCCCGTCGACGTTGGCGATGAGGCGGCGATGGGGAATCAAGGTGGGATGCACGCGCAGCTCCACGCCCTTGGCGGTGCGCCGCGCCACGCCCAGGTGCTTGATGCGGTAACCCAATTCCTCGGCGTAGCGCACGTCCTCGGCGGTAATGTGGCTGATGCCCTCGGTGTAGACCTTGTCGAACTGCAAGGGGATGCCGAAGGCAATGGAGGCCAGGATGGTCAGCTTGTGGGCGGCATCGATCCCCTCCACGTCGAAGGTCGGATCCGCCTCGGCGTAGCCCAGGCGCTGAGCCTCTGCCAACACGTCGGCGAAATCGCGGCCTTTATCGCGCATCTCGGTGAGAATGAAGTTACCGGTGCCGTTGATGATACCCGCCAGCCACTCGATGCGATTGCCCGCCAGCCCTTCACGGACCGCCTTGATCACCGGAATGCCACCCGCCACCGCCGCTTCGAAGGCCACCACCACCCCTTTGTCGCGCGCCTGGGCGAAGATCTCGTTGCCGTGCTTGGCGATCAACGCCTTGTTGGCGGTCACCACGTGTTTGCCGTTGGCGATGGCCCTGGTAACCAATTCCTTGGCAACAGTGGTGCCGCCGATCAATTCAACGATGACCTCCAATTCGGGATTATCGACCACCGCCAACCCATCATCGGTCAAATCGATGCCGGCGGCGTCACAGGTGCGCGCGCGCTTCAGATCACGGGCCGCCGCCTGGGCGATGACGATGCCGCGTCCGGCGCGGCGTTGAATCTCCTGGGCATTGCGTTTGAGAACACTCACCGTCCCGCAACCCACCGTCCCCAACCCTAATAAGCCTACCTTCACCGGCGTCACTGGTGTTCTCCTTATGTGTTATTCGTGCGTGCCCGTAATTCGGGCACAATTTAGTTGCCGCCGCTTCCGGCGGCGCTGATCTTGCCGTGGTCGCGGCGAAACATGTCGCGTATGCCGCGAATCGCCTGGCGGCTGCGATGCTCGTTTTCGATGAGGGCAAAGCGCACGTGATCATCGCCCATCTCACCGAAACCGATGCCCGGCGATACCGCCACCTTGGCCTCACTCAGCAACTTCTTGGAAAATTCCAGGGAGCCCAGGTGACGATAGGGTTCCGGTATGGGGGCCCATACGAACATCGACGCCTTAGGCGGCGTCACCTGCCAACCAACAGCGTTCAAACCTTTGCATAAGGTGTCGCGGCGACTGCGATAGAGGTCGCGGATCTCGGCAACGCAGTCCTGTGGCCCCTCCAGGGCGCTGATGGCCGCCACCTGGATGGGCGTGAACATGCCGTAATCCATGTACGACTTCATCCGCCCCAAGGCCGCGACCAGTTTCGGATTGCCGCACATGAAACCGACCCGCCAGCCCGGCATATTGTAACTCTTGGACAAGGTAAAAAATTCCACCGCTACGTCCTTGGCGCCCTTGACCTGCAATATGGACGGCGCCACGTAGCCGTCGAACACGATGTCGGCGTAGGCCAGGTCATGTATCACCCAGATCTCGTGCTCGCGGGCGATCTCCACCACCTTCTCGAAGAAATCCAGCTCCACGCACTGGGTAGTGGGGTTGCCGGGAAAATTCAGCACCAGCATCTTAGGCTGGGGCCAGCAGGCCTTGATGGCCTTTTGCAGTTCCTCGAAAAAATCCACTCCGGGGATCAAGGGCACGTGGCGAATATCAGCCCCGGCGATAACGAACCCGTAGGGATGGATCGGATAGGACGGATTGGGCACCAAGGCCACGTCACCCGGCCCCATAGTCGCCAGCGCCAGGTGGGCCAAGCCCTCCTTGGAACCGATGGTGACAATGGCCTCCGTGTCCTGATCCAGATCCACGTTATAACGGCTCTTGTACCAGCGGGTAATGGCGCGGCGCAAGCGCGGGACACCCTTGGATACCGAGTAACGGTGGGTATCGTCACGCTGGGCGGCCTCCACCAATTTATCGACGATGTGTTGCGGCGTCGGTTGATCGGGATTGCCCATACCAAAATCGATGATATCTTCGCCCCTCGCCCGGGCCTTGGCCTTCAACTCGCCGACAATGTTGAACACATAAGGCGGCAATCGCTTTATTCTAGGAAATTCATCTCTCAAGGCAGTCAATCCGGAAATCGCAAACCGGGAAAAACACGGCTTAAAACAGAAACAAAGCGCCCCAAGGGCGCACCAAAAAGCAACACATTACCCGGCGCCCAAAACCCTGTCAATCGACTGACAATAGCCATGGGTTGCGCCGTACGGCCAGAGCGGGTAAAAGAGAACCTTCTTGCGTACATCACCTGATTTATCGTCTCGTAGTCATGCAATTTAACTTGGAAATCAATCAAAGCAATTACACTATCCGCGCCTACGGCCCCGGCGAGATCACCATCACGGTTCCCCGCGGCAGCGAGGACGGCGGGGCCGACGTCTTGGATGCCATCGGCCCGGATTCGACCCGCCTGCGCCAGGAGATCCTGACCCGCAGCGCCATCATTACGCCCACTCATCTGGTACGCGACTGGACACCGCAATCCTTCACCGAACTGGATCGACCCCACATGGAAATATTGGTGGAGTTGGCGCCCGAGATCGTGCTACTGGGCTCTGGAGAGCGGTTACTGTGGCCTGACGCCGCGGTGATCGCCCCCTTGGCCGACGCCGGCATCGGCTTCGAGGTAATGAACACCGCCGCGGCCTGCCGAACCTATAACATCCTCATGGGTGATGGCCGTCGCGTTGCAGCGGCTTTATTGATGATATAAACGAAAAGTCACCCCGTTGTCTCGGTTGCTCCACCGTGATCACGCAATTCTCCTTACTCATCACCATAGCGATGCGGATCACCTGCATTCAATTAACTGCGATAACCGGATGACGTCATGCCTCATTAGGGCCTGTTAACCCTATCCATGCCGTGGCGTTGCAGCGCAAAAATAGACCGGATCGACTCGGCGATGCTAGAATTGCGCGATTTTGGAAATTACTCTTAGGATAGGAGACACCCAT
>CAYWIQ010000238.1:0-3925 GCA_964458405.1 uncultured Chromatiaceae bacterium | reverse complement strand
CTGTGTTCCAAGGCATCCCGCAAGGCTTGTCCGGTGAAAAATCGCTCTCCACCGGCGATGACGTTCAACACCACCACCCGTCGAGGGTCGTCCGCCACCCGCGGCGGACGGCGCTTGGGCGAGCCAACCTGGGCTAGAGACGCGCCATCGCGGTCATCGGTTGCAGCCGAGCGGCTAGGTGGCGACAACTCCGGCTCCGGGTCCTCCTCGACGACAATCTTACCGACGCTCGCCAGGGCACGTTCGCTCACATCGGAAGATACCTTGGTATCGACCGCAAATAGCGGATCGAATTCCGCCTCCTCGCTGCGGACATCGTCCTGGTCGGTTTGCACGTTCGATATCCCAGTGTCGCCACGGCGCCGCAGCCCCAGGCGCAACAACAACACCATGCCGATGATAATCGCCCCTACAACAATCAATATCACACTGACCGATTCCATGGATCCACCTTCCGGATTGTAATTTTTCCGATACGGCGGCTAGCACCAACCGAAGTTATCGAAATCGCCGCTATGCCGCACACAGCCGGCGGGAGAATGATAAACGATCAACGATTCATAATCACGAAGCGGCGGCCATCTGCACCGCCTCGTCTATATCCACCGACACCAGGCGTGATACGCCGGGTTCGTGCATGGTCACACCCACCAATTGCTCGGCGATCTCCATCGTACCTTTGTTGTGGGTGATGTAGATGAACTGCACCCGTTCGGACATATCCTGCACCAGGCGGGAAAAACGCCCGACGTTGGCATCATCCAAAGGCGCGTCCACCTCGTCCAGCATACAGAACGGCGCCGGATTCAATTCAAAGATGGAAAACACCAGCGCTACCGCTGTGAGGGCCTTCTCCCCACCGGACAACAGGTGAATGGTACTGTTGCGTTTGCCGGGAGGGCGCGCCATGATGGTCACGCCGGTGTCGAGGATATTTTCACCGGTAAGCTCCAGATAGGCGTGGCCACCGCCGAACAATCGCGGGAACATGGCTTGCAAACCGGCATTGACCTTGTCAAAGGTTTCCTGGAAACGCTCCTTGGTTTCGCGGTCGATCTTGCGAATGGCGCTTTCCAAGGTCTCCAATGCCTCGGTGAGATCGGCGTGTTGCGCATCCAGATAATTCTTGCGCTCCGACTGTTCGGCAAATTCCTCGATAGCGGCCAAATTGATGGCCCCCAGACGCTGAATATGGGCGGCCAGGCGTTCCGCCTCGCTATGCCATTCGTCTTGGTTGGCACCCTCCGGCATCTCCTGGAGCAACTGCTCCAGGGTAAAATCGGATTCGGCGATTTGCTCCTCCAGGGTCTGGCGCCGTACGCGGATTTCCTGGAAAGCGAGACGGGCAGCGTCCAAATCGCCGCGTACCGACTGCACCTGTTGCTCGGCCTGATTACGCCGTTCCGCCGACTCACGCAGCTGGTGCTCCACTTCCGTGACCCGGCGCCGCGCCGCGGCCAATTCCTCATCCACCTCCAGTCGCTTCGCCAATAGCGTTTCCAATTCCCCTTCCATCTGTTCGATGGGCGCACCGCCGTTTTCCAACGCGGTGCTGAGTTCCTCGCGGCGATGGGTAAGGTGATTCAACTGCCCCTGCATCTTGTCGAGGTTATCGCGGGTGGAATTCAATTGTGCCCGCACCGATTCGACCCGCAAGGCTACTTCGTGGCGGCTTTCACGGTCGCTGCGCGCCTGTTGTCGGAGCGCTTCCAGTACGCGGCGCTTGTCATCGCGTTGAAGCAATAACTGTTCTCGCTGCGCGCTGTGATCTTCGGTGGCGGCCAATGCCTCCTGCAAACGATCCCGAGCGGCGACCCGTTCCTGCTCATCGCCTTCCAGCCCCTTGCGCACTTCATCGATATCGGCGCGCAGGCGCTTATCCCGCGCCCACAGCTGTTCAAGTCGTTCCTGTTTGGCGCTGATTTGTGACTGCAGCTCGGCGCGTTTGTTAGTCACCTCACGCACCTGGGCCTGCAGCCCCTCGCGGGCCTGTTCCAATTCCTGCACCGTCCGCGCACTGGATTCCAACTGTTGTTGCAAGGCATCGACCCGCCCATTGACGGTCTCGATATGCCCCGCCAGATCCTGCAAAGCCTGCTCGCGGATCAACACGCTGGATTGGTCGTCAGAGGTACGCACTACCCGCAGCCAGCCGTTGCCTATCCATATTCCATCACGGGTAATAACCGAGTCACGGGCAGCCAACCGTGGACGCAAGGTCAGCGCCTCATCCAAATCTTCGGCAACGTATACGCCACCCAGCAGCCCATCCAATGCCCAAGGCGCCTTCACCTTGTCAAGTAGGCCGATTGCGCCCTCAAGCCGCGACGCGCTAGAAACAGTGGCATGGGTATCAAACAGCTCCACCTCCCCTTGCGCCAAACCTTGCAGCCAAGCCGACACATCGTCCATCCCCGCCACGCATACCGCCTCCAAGGCATGGCCCAGGGCGATCTCCACCGCCCGTTCCCAGCCGGATTCGACCTTGATTTTCTGCGCCAACCGCGCCGCCTCGTTGAGTCCACGCTCGGCCAACCAGGCGCTGGCGGCGCCGTCATCCTTACCCAAGGCCTGCTCCTGCAAGGCCTCCAGTGAGGCGTGGCGCCCCTGGGCGCTATGCAATTCGGTACGCGCGCCGTCCAGCTCACCGGTCAGGTGCTGGTGCTGTTGGCGCTGCTCGTTAAGACGCTCCAGATCCTTGGCCAAGGTCGCCTGCAGGGATTCCAACGTCGCATCCAGTTCCTGCTTGGTGGCCGTGACCGTGGTCAGTTCCGCTTCCAGGGGTTGGGGAGACAGGCCGCCCACTTCATTCTCTAAACGCTTAAGACGGTCATGGGCCTGACCGATGCGTTGCTCCAAATGATCGACGCGGGCCCGCTCCACCTCCGCCGCCTGCAATTGCGCCGCGGCACGGGTATTGAATTCATCCCAGGCTTGCTGCCAGGCATGCATGGCCTCTTCCGCTTCGTCCAAGGCCTGGCTGGAACGCTGCTCCAATTGCTGGGCCTCATGCAAGGCATGCTCATTCTCACCCAGGGTCTGGCTCAATTGATTAATCAGCCCCCTGTCGGCGGTCAAGTGAGCCTGCACCTCGTTCCAGGCCTTTTCCACTTCCTGCAGATCATGCTGTTGCTGCTCACGGGTCTCCTTGGCGTGATGGATAGCCTGTTCCAGCCGGGCGATCTCGGCGCCGACTTCATAGGCGCGGGCCTGGATCTTGTTAAAGGCCTCGCTCTCCTCGCCGTGCAATTCCCGCTGGCGCTCGATGGCGGCCTCGACGTTGCGCAGCGCCGCCACTTGGGCCTCGAGATGGGTCTCCAGGGATTGAATCTGTTTTTCCCGTTCGCTGGAATCCTCGTTGAGCGCCGCCCAGCGCAGAGCCTGTAATTGGCCTTTCACCAATCGTTCCTGTTGCTTGAGCTCCTTGTAGCGTTCGGCGGTCCTGGCTTGGCGCTGCAGAGTCTGAAGTCGCTTCTCAAGTTCATCCCGCAGATCATTAATGCGATTTAGATTGTCATGCGTATGACGCATGCGGTTTTCCGTCTCGCGGCGCCGTTCCTTGTACTTGGAGATCCCCGCCGCCTCCTCGAGGAACACCCGCAATTCCTCGGGCTTGGCCTCAATCAAGCGGGAGATGGTGCCTTGCTCGATGATGGCGTAGCTGCGCGGTCCGAGGCCGGTGCCGAGAAAGATGTCGGTGATATCCTTGCGCCGGCAACGGGAGCCGTTGAGAAAATAGGTGGACTGGCCGTCGCGAGACACCTGGCGCTTAATGGCGATCTCGGCATAACTGGCATAATGGCCGCCCAGGGTACCCATGCTGTTGTCGAACACCAGTTCGACGAAGGCATGGCCCACCGGTTTGCGGCCGGATGCGCCGTTGAAGATCACGTCGGCCATGGAATCGCCGCGCAAGTTCTTGGCC
>CAYWIQ010000237.1:0-3959 GCA_964458405.1 uncultured Chromatiaceae bacterium | reverse complement strand
CCCCAACAACGCTACGTCCCGGGCCCGTGGATAACGTTGCGCCTCCCAAGCCGACACCCCTCCCGCCATGTGCTGGCGTAGTTCCGAAAGATAGGCCCCCCAACCGCTGCCGACGCCCTGCCAACCCCGCCCCTCCGGCAGAGGTACTCTGTGAGGTGCACATACCACCTCGTCGCCCATCAGCCTGGCAACACCCCGCTCATCGAACAGATAGGCCCCCCAATACACCTCCTGAATACGAGCATCGATGGCGGCTAGGACCCGGGTCGCCCCCGCTTCCCGATAGACACCTTGCGCCAAGGCGGCGAGTGACGATACCGGCGCCACCGGTAGCTCCGCACCAAAGGCGATGCCCTGCACGACGCCGGCCGCGATCCGCAGGCCGGTAAAGGCGCCGGGACCACGGCCGAAGGCCACGCCATCCAGCGCGCTGACGTGCAAACCGGCCTCGCTCAACAACTCGTCGATCATGGGCAGGATCAAACGGGTGTGCTCCCGCGGCGCCAGACGATAACGTTCACACACCTCACCGCCGACGACCAGGGCGGCCGAGCAAGCCTCGGTGGAAGTATCCAGGGCCAACAACTTCACGGTGAAATCTCTTTCACTGCGGCATACGCTTCACCCTCATCCATCTCGGTCTCGGCCGCAAAAAAGCGCTGCACGGCCGACAACTCGCGGCTTAGGGTCATGGACGGCAGGCTAGCCAGAAAGGTTCGACCGTAGCCCTTGGATAACAAGCGCGGATCGCACAGCATCAACACACCACGATCGTGACTGTCGCGGATCAAGCGGCCGACGCCTTGCTTGAGGGTGATGACCGCCTGGGGTAACTGGTAATCGCGAAACGGCTCGCCGCCACGCTGCCGCAACGCCTCCAATCGAGCCTGCAGTACCGGGTCACCGGGCGAGGCGAAAGGCAGTTTATCGATGATCACCACCGACAAGGCGGGGCCGCGCACGTCCACGCCCTCCCAAAAACTGCTGGTGCCCAACAACACCGCATTACCCAGGGTGCGAAAGCGGTGCAATAGCTCCCGGCGCGGCGCGCTACCCTGTACCAACAGCGGAAAGGGGATCTGATCCTTTAAAAGACCGGCCGCTTCCTGCAGGGCACGATGGCTGGTAAACAACAAAAAGGCACGCCCATCGCTGGCATCCAAAACCGGCAAGGCCGCTTTCACCACCTCCGTGGTGTAGTGCGCGGCGGCAGGCAACGGCAATCCATTTGGAATATATAACAATGTATTACGCTTAAAATTAAAAGGACTTTCCCATTGACTGGCCTGACCATCCTCCAACCCCAGCCCCGAAGAAAAATGTCCAAAATCCTCACCCACCGCCAAGGTCGCCGAGGTAAAAACCCACCCGGCCTGGAAACGTCCACGGTGGTTTTCGAAGACCGGCCCGATCTGCAACGGCGTCAAATGCAGGCTGAAACTGCGGGTAAACGTTTCGAACCACTGAACATTGTCGCCGTCATGATCATGCTGAAACAAATTGAGCCGCTCAGCCAGGGCTTCGCTACGCTGCCAACATTGCTGCAACCCCTTACCCCGTTCAGCCGCCAAATCCAAGGCATCCCCCAGCTCGGCCAATGCCGTTCGGATTTGCTGCAGACCCGCCTCCACCTCCGGTTTCGACTGCAATTCCCGCCAGGCACCGCGCCGCCCCGCCGCGCCCATGGTCAATCGGGCGTCCAGCACCGCCTTTTCCAGGCGGTGCGCCAACTCACTGAAGCCTTGCATGTCGCCGGCCTCGCGCGCCCATTCGACCACGATGTCCCGCACCAGCTCCAGCAATTGCCGGCTGCTCACCGTGGTGCCGAAAAATTGTCCGGCGGTCTCCGCCAGTTGATGGGCCTCATCGATGATGAAGGCATCGGCGCTGGGCAACAGTTCACCGAAACCTTCCTCCTTGAGGGCCATGTCCGCCAGCAGCAGATGGTGGTTGATCACCACCACGTCCGCTTCCTGGGCGGCACGGCGCGCCTTGAGGACAAAACAATCGTTGAAGTGGCCGCATTCCTGCCCCAGGCAATTGTCGGTGGTGGAGGTCACCAGCGGCCACAGCGCGGTATCCTCCGCCAACTCGTCCACCTCACCGATATCGCCGCTGCGGGTCCGGCGCGACCAACTAATAATCTTATGTAGATCTAGTACTTCTCGACGGGATTTAAGGCGACCCTCTAACTCGGTCACGGCCAGGCGATGCAGACATAGATAATTGGCGCGGCCTTTGAGCAGTGCAACGTTGGCCGCCACCCCCAGGGCCTTGCGCACCACCGGCAGGTCGCGATGGAACAGTTGATCCTGGAGGGTCTTGGTACCGGTAGAAATGATAACCTTCTTGCCACTTAACAACGCCGGCACCAAATAGGCAAAGGTCTTGCCCGTGCCCGTTCCGGCCTCGCAAATCAAGGTGGATCGCTCGGCCAGGGCCTGTGACACCGCATCAGCCATGGCCTGCTGCTGAGCCCTGGGTGCAAAGCCCGGGAGGTGTTGTGCCAATGGTCCGGCAGGCCCCAGCACCTCCGAGGCAGTGATCAACATGGACATCGATTATCGAGTGGCGTGGTCTGCGCTAATATCACCATGATTGCGTAGCTCAGCCAGCCTGATTATCCCACAGGCCATCGTCTTCGATACCGTGTTCGCGACTCCATACCAAGTGGCCGATGATCTTGAATTTCGCCACCGACACCGCGCCGCGCTTGCTGCGACTGCTGGATGTGTCTACCGCCTCCAGCAGGTCATCACGCTCCGCTTCATAGATCTCCACCGGCTCATAATTGTCGTCCATTAACACCAACATCACGCTGTCCCAGTCCTGATCCACTTTTAACTGGCCGATACGCTGGCCGCCCTTAGCCTCATCGAAGATGGCGCGGCCCTTGATTTGAACGCGCTTGCCCGCCCGCTGACCGCTGCCCACTGCATCGTAACCGCCCGCCCCGGTGGGCGCCGCGGCCAGATCGAGCAAACGCATGGCGTCATGCACCGCCAACTCCGCGCTGATACCCGCCAACGGTTTGCCCATGGCCAACCGGTATTCGCGGGCCAAGCGGCGCGCTTCACCCATCAATTTATCAACTTGATACAAACCCACCCAGGTCCCCTTCGCGGCCGCCAAGCGTTACTATAACTTACATCATGTTTAAACTATATATTATTGTTATTATTAATTAATACTTTGATTTTCCCTCGCTCCGGGCACGCGCCGCCGCCGCACCTTCCAGGTCCCCTTGCCGCTGTTTCGCCTGCGCGATCACAAGCCAGTTGCTGGCCTGTAAGTCTTGCTGCCCCCCCGCCAACGAATTTGATTTAGCGGCAAATTCAATGGCGTTTCGCCACTGGCCTTGCCCCAGGCGCACTTGCGCCAGGCGATGCCATAACATGGCATTCCGCGGCTCAAGACGCAAGGCCCGTTCCAAGGCGGCGGAGGCCTGTTCATAGTCGCCGGCCAACATCTGTTCATGGGCGTTGGTGAGTAGCGCGACGACGGCGGAATTATCTTGTGACAGCGATGAAGGCGAACTGAGACCGCCCATGCCTTGCCCCATCTCCAATGACGATGCCTGATCCATAGGCGGCGCCATTCCGCAGCCGATCAGCCCCAGCGCCAATGCCGCCACCAACCCTAGGCGCCGTCCTGGCAAAGCCCTCATCATGACCCTCCTCGCAACCAATTCAAGGAGCGGCGCACCGCACCGCCCAAACCTTGCGCGCACGCGGCCGCAGCCTTGGGTACCGAGCCGTGACTGAACGGCAGTTTCTCGGCACCGGGACAAGCCGCCAGGGCCCGCAAGCCATCCTTAGGATCGATCCACGCCCAATCTATGCCCGGCGGGGGAACGACATTCAGCGGCTGAGCACCGACAGCGGCAAAGACATCGCCCCATACCTGCATGGCGCCGCCGGCCCCCGTAAAGCCCGCCGCCTCATTGTCATCACGGCCTA
>CAYWIQ010000236.1:0-4005 GCA_964458405.1 uncultured Chromatiaceae bacterium | reverse complement strand
ACATCGCGCACCTTGGCGATGTCTTCCTTGTAGGCCACTCCCTACTGCTGGTCGATGCGGCGATTCGGAAATTTGGTCAGCGTAGTCACCTCGGATTTGATTACGGTCTCGTTGGGAATGCGCACGTAAAGGTTGTCGAAAGTACGCAGCTTTACCGACAACAAATCAATGGACAGCACCTCGCCGGTGGTGTTGCCGAGGGTGATAACATCGCCGACGCTGAACGGCCGCTCGACGATAAGGAACAAACCACTGATCAGATTGGAGGCGGAGGTCTGCGATGCGAATCCCACCGCCACCGACAAGATCCCGGCCGCGCCCATGAGGATGCTGAGACTGAAACCCAGTTCGTGCAGTGCCGACATCAAAAACAGGCCCAACAGCAGATAATAGACGACACGACTCACAATCATGCGCTGCTGACCGTTTAAAAATCTCCCCATGATACGCAGCAATGCCGCACTCACCGCCCGCGCCACCACGAAACCGACGGCGGCGATGGTCACCGCCCGCAGTAAAATAAAGATACGGTCGCTATTCATCATGGCCGCTATGTTCGAACCCCAATCACCCATTGTCGTTTACCTCGTCAACAGACCTTATCCATCACCCAAACAATGATGTCACGGCACGCATGACGCCGCCCGTATCAGGCACATGCCGAGCCTTGCACAGCAATTCCGCATTCTTCGCCTGGACCGGCGGCTTGGTTTCGATTTGCATGGCGACGGTGGTGCCCTGCTCCCAGTTCAAGCTCACACCGGAGGTCCACAATCTATTGTCCGCCGTTCCGTACATCGCCAGATAATGGACCGGCAGATTCAAGCGCTCGATAACCAAGGTCCCCTTCGATCTATTTTTAATCCGTACCGGGGTAATGGCCCGATAAGTATATTGGGGCACCTCCTCAAGCTCCTGACGGCAATGGGTTGTACTGGCATAGCACAGTTCGCCTTCCAGGGTGGAACTGCCGAACCACGTATCCGACAGGCGCTGAATAGGTAATTCTTTGAGCAATAATTTTTGCGACCCCGCCTCGAGGAGAATCCACACCGGCAGGCTGACGAACAGCGTGGCCTCTTCGCCCGCGCACAAATGCAGCGGGACCAGCGGGCGGGTCACCACCGACCGGTCGGCAAGCATCGGCGTCATGTACAATCGCTCCTGAGCATGGCGAGTGACGTAACGCTCCAGACTTGGATGAGTCAACCATGCGACATCAACGCAATCGACCATAGTCACCGGACGCTGCTGCAATGTTTCATCGCGCTCACATGCCAGCCACCATTCCTGTGCCAAACGCCTTACCCACAACGTCATGGGACCGATCTCCCAACGCTTGGCGCCTCCTACCAAGAACTCAGTGGTTCCCCACCAGCACCGATCCTGCGGTGGCGTATCCTTCATTTCTAAATATTCCTCTTTGGCGGGTATCGCGCATTAATTTTTGTAAGTGTTCTAGTTTAAGCCAATTCACGACGGCGGCGTACTCCTTCCCACGCAAAGGCCGCATCAAGATGGCGCACCTGAAGGTTCGTTTCTATATGTTGAATCATCATGGCGGCGATGTCTTTGCCACTGGTCGCCTCGATGCCTTCCAGCCCCGGCGATGAATTGACCTCGATGACCAAGGGACCGCGGTCGGAACGCAGCATGTCCACACCCGCCACATCGAGACCGATCACCTTGGCCGCGCGCACGGCCATGGTCCGTTCCTCGGCAGTGAGTTTGATCGCCGTTGCCTTGCCGCCGCGATGCAGGTTGGAGCGGAATTCCCCCTCGCGTGCCTGGCGCTGCATGGCGGCCACCACCTTACCGCCGATCACCAAACAGCGGATATCGGTACCGGCGGCCTCTTTAACGAATTCCTGAATCAGGATATTCGACCGCAGGCCCCAAAAGGCATCGATGACGCTTTCCGCCGCCTTATTAGTCTCCGCCAACACCACGCCGATGCCCTGAGTACCGTCCAGCAGCTTGATGACCAAAGGCGCGCCACCCACCATCTTGATGGCGCCCTTGATATCGTCCGGGGCGTGAGCGAAACCCGTCACCGGCAAGCCGATGCCCTTGCACGACAACAACTGTAGCGAGCGTAACTTGTCGCGCGCGCAGCTGATGGCCGTAGAGCTGTTAAGGGTGAACACTCCCATGGTCTCGAACTGCCGGATCAACGCCGTCCCATAGAACATGATGGAGGCACCGATGCGGGGAATCACCGCATCGAGGTCAGCGAGCGGTTTGCCGCGGTAATAGATAAACGGTTGCTGTGAAGTGATGTTCATATAGCAATGCAATGGATCGATCACCCGCACATCGTGACCGCGTTGCTTCGCCGCTTCCAGCAATCGACGCGTCGAATAAAGGCTCTTTTTCTGGGATAACACGGCGATCTTCATCGGTGATACCTCGGTGGGAATTAACCTATTGCGGAAAATATTCACGTATTGATCGTATTCATTATCACTATTTAACGGTGACAATCACGTAGCCGGCATAGAGCACCAGCAGTAAAAAGCCTCGACCGCGACTGATAAAGCCATGACGCGGCGGCCAGATCAGCAGTACCGTCGCCAAGCCGAAGGCCAAAGCCGTCAAGACCTCATGCTGATTGATCTTGATGGGATAGATGATAGCGGTTACCGCGATAATGAACAGGCCGTTGAATATATTGCTGCCCAATATAGTGCCTACCCCCACCTCGTCATGGCCGCGGATCTTTGAGATGATGGATGTCGCCAGCTCGGGAATGGACGTGCCGATGGCGACGATGGTGGCGCCGATGATGAATTCATCAACACCAAAAGTACGGGCGATGCCCGTGGCGCCGGTAACGATTAGCCGACCCGAGGCGATCAGGAATAAAAATCCTATCAACGATAGCACTATGGCCAACCAACCGCGTCTTTCGCCCAACACCTTTTCGGCAACGCTGCGCTGGCGGCGCACCTCTAACATGATAATGCTCATCCAGAGGATGAATGCCACTAACAGCAATAGCCCGTCTATTCTGGAAAGTTCACCATCCAGGGCCAAGATCGCAGTGAGCAGCGGGGCGGCCAGCGCAAACGGAAAATCACGCTGGACACTGTCCGGCGAACTTTTGATTCCGGTCATGATCACCGGGATAGCGAGCACCACCGCAACATTGACGACGTTGCTGCCCAAGGCGGCCCCCAAGGATATCTCGGGCTTATGAGCCATTGCTGAGATAACGCCCACTGACAATTCGGGACTGGAAGTGGCAAAGGCCGCCACGGTGGCGCCAACGATACCCGTCGATATCCGTGCCCACAACGCGATGCCCACAACGCCGCGCACGAACAATTCACCGCCGATGCCTGCACACACCATTCCTATCGCCAAGGCGAGATAGTCGTTCATCACTATCGGCGCATCAAAAGTACCGGCGATGGGGAATGATTACTTTGTGCTGGAATCATTGATATAGTCACCATGGTGATGCAGGATGCGGATCATCGCAGTTAACCTATACTACGATCAATATCGTACCTGATTCTTCCCGGCACGCAACAGCCCCGGCAACCGAACGGCCGAGGCACAGGCTGAACAGCACTCCGATTATTTCACTATGCGATAGCAGGGGGTGTATTTGCGGCCCGACAGCTTCATGCGGTGTTGCGCGACAAAAGAGTTTAGCAGTACGTCCATGGGCCCCATAAGACCGGAATCGCCCCGAATCTCGAACGGGCCGTGTTCCTCTATGGCGCGAACCCCGGCCTCCTTGACATTGCCCGCCACTACCCCGGAGAAGGCGCGCCGCAATTGAGCGGCGAGATGATGGCGTTCCTGATCCCGGTGGATCGCCAGCGCCCCCATGTTTTCATGGGTAGGTAAAAACGGTCTTTGGAATTCCGCATCGATCTTGAGCAGCCAATTGAAGTAATAGGCGTCATCCCTCTCCATTCTGAAATCCCGCACCTGATCAATCCCCGCCACTACCTCGCGCGCCACCCGTACCGGATCACCGATGATGATCTGATA
>CAYWIQ010000235.1:0-4033 GCA_964458405.1 uncultured Chromatiaceae bacterium | reverse complement strand
AGTTCGTTGTCCTGACAATAGGCGTTGTTATTACCTTGCTGGGTGCGACCCAATTCATCACCGGCGAGCAGCATGGGCACTCCCTGGGACAACAACAACGTGGTAAGGAAGTTGTACTTCTGGCGGATTCTCAGGGTATTGATATGCTGATTGCGGGTCGGCCCCTCCTCGCCGCAGTTCCAGCTTAAGTTGTGGCTCTCGCCGTCGCGGTTGTCTTCGCCATTGGCATCGTTGTGTTTATGGTTATAGCTCACTAAGTCTTGTAGGGTAAATCCGTCGTGACAGGTTATGAAATTGATACTGGCATAAGGGCGTCTGCCGCCGTGTTCATACAAATCACTGGAGCCGGTGAGGCGGTAGGCCATGTCACCGATCAGGCCGCCATCACCCTTCCAGTAAGCGCGCATGGTATCGCGGTATTTACCGTTCCATTCCGTCCAGCCCACCGGGAAATTGCCCACTTGATAGCCGCCCTCCCCCAGATCCCAGGGTTCGGCGATGAGTTTTACCTGGGACAAGACCGGATCCTGATGGATGATATCGAAGAAGGCGCCGAGACGATCCACGGCGTGCAGTTCCCGCGCCAAGGCCGAGGCCAGATCGAAACGGAAGCCGTCGACATGCATCTCCAGCACCCAGTAACGCAGGCTGTCCATGATGAGTTGCAACACGCGGGGATGACGCATGTTGAGGGTGTTGCCGCAACCGGTGTAATCGGTGTAATAGCGCGGATCCTCGGCGCTAAGGCGATAATAGGCGGCGTTGTCGATGCCGCGGAAGCACAGGGTGGGACCGAGATGGCTGCCTTCGGCGGTATGGTTGTAAACGACATCGAGTATGACCTCAATCCCCTCGGAGTGCAGGCGCTTTACCATGGACTTAAATTCCTTGGTGGTATCGCTGGCGGCATAGCGCATGTCAGGAGCAAAGAAGCCGATGGAGTTGTAACCCCAGTAATTTCGCAAACCCTTTTCCAACAGGAAACGATCATCGATGAAGGCATGGGTCGGCATCAGCTCCACCGCCGTTACCCCCAGGCGTTTGAGATGCTCAATGGCCGGCGCCGAGGCCAGGCCCGCGTAGGTGCCCTGCAACGGCGGGGGAATATCCGGGAGCAGTTTGGTAAAGCCCTTGACGTGCAGTTCGTAGATCACGGTGTCGTGCCAAGGCGTGCGCAGTAGCTTGTCATCGCCCCAGGTGAATTCCGGATCCAGTACCTTGCACTTGAGCATGCCGGCAGCGCTGTCACGGCGATCCGGTATCAGGTCCTTATCGGCATGGTCAACTCGATAGCCGAACAGGGCGTCGCTCCAGCGCATCGGCCCCACCAAGTGCTTGGCGTAGGGATCGATCAGCAGTTTCTTGGGATTGAAGCGATGCCCATTGGCCGGATCGTACGGCCCGTAGACACGATAACCGTACAAGGTGCCGGGGCGCGCCTCGGGTAGATAGCAATGCCAGATCTGATCGGTTTGCCACGACACCGTAATGGTCTCGATGATGCGGCGACCCTTGCCGTCGAAGATGCACAGCTCGACCTTGTCGGCATGCTCGGAAAACAACGCGAAGTTGACGCCCTCGCCATCCCAGGTCGCACCCAAAGGATAAGGCTGCCCGGGCCACACCGCCATTTTTAGTTTCTTCATTAGGGGATGCAATCCATTACGTTAGGAAGCTTGATCAGTACACATGCGGTTTCATGATCAATGCGTCAATGCCTGTTCCTGAGTTGAAGCCCAAGCTCCATTCCAAGACAGGGGTTCAGCCCATCCGGCGCCATTTACCCCGACGATGGGTTATCGAATTATATAGCCAGTTTGTTTAGATGCCACGCATCCTCAAAGTGAATGCAAGGAAAGTACCAATCATGGCCTATCCCGGCGGAGAAACACCGTCACTTCTTCACGGTCATGAAACAATTGTTTGCAGGCCATCTCATAGCGGACATCCGCCTCGTGCAAGGCCTGTTCTATAACCGTCAAACAGCGTTGCACCTCCTGATATCGCCGTTTCATCGGCAATTTAAGATTGAAGATCGTATAATTGCACCAACCCCGTGCCAACCATTGCGCCGCCAGGGTGGCGATGCGGATCGGCTGTTCCACCATATCGCACACCATCCATTCCACTGGCTTGGCGGGCCGGTAGCGAAAGCCGTCAGCACGTACGTGTTCCACCAGCCCCGAATCGAGTAATTGCGGGTCCAAGGCACCGTTATCGACCGCAGTGACGTACAGATGGCGGCGCACCAGCTGCCACGTCCAGCCGCCAGGCGCCGCTCCCAGATCCACGGCGCGCATACCCGGCTGTAATAGCTGCTCGCGCTGCGCCAGCGTCAAAAAGTGCAAAAAGGCCTCTTCGAGTTTCAAGGTGGAGCGACTGGGCGCCCCGCGGGGAAATTTCAAGCGTGGGATCCCCATGGGCAACGGCGCGCTGTTGGTGGGAAACGCATAACCGATATAGGCAGCCGTGCCGCTCAAGAGGCAGATATGAAGACGCGGCACCTCTTGGCCGGTATCCGCGCGCCAATATCCTGCCTGGTGCAATGACTCCTGGAACGGCCTTTCCAGGGCGCGGCACAGGACTGTAAGTTCCTTACCTTGATTGGTATCCGGTGTCTCCAGAAAAATCTCATTGACCGGAACCGGCAGGTCACGCAAAGACTCGACCAAAGGCGATATACGATCCGTTTCCGGCAGATCATTGCGCAATGCCAGGACCACAAACCATTGCCGGCAGAATATCAAACTGCCAAACGACAATTGATTATAGAGATCTGCGGCGGCTTGCGGGTCATATGGCTGGAACACGACGTAAGCCGATTGGGCTTTGGCCTTACAATAACCGCTGACTCCACACTCGGCGGCGTGATCCTGGATTTCGGCGGCACATTCCCCTTCGAACCCGGGGCGGCAATGTAGAAACAGGCTGGACATTCGTAATGCTGAAGATCGCTAATGACAACGTTGCCCAGTGTACACCGCACCTGCGCCAACCGCTCAATAAATGCTAACTTATAGATAATCCTGGTAGAAGTTTCTCCACATACGTTGCCCATGTATATTCAACAACAAAATCACCACCACAAAATTGGTTTTGGTTCGTGTTACAAGCGTCATCTGTATGATGACGACAACCTGACTTGTTGTTCCCTCATATAAACCCCAGGTTTCCCCCTGAAATTTGCGTTATGATTTCAGCATGCCTTCGCACCACTTTCATCCCGCAGTCGCCGCCTGGTTCACCCGACAATTCGGCCGCGCCACCGATGTGCAATCACAGGCCTGGCCGGCGATCCGCCGTCACACCCATACCCTGATCGCCGCCCCCACCGGTTCGGGCAAGACCCTGGCGGCGTTTCTCGCCGCCATCGACGAATTAATACGCGAGGGACTGGCCACGCCCCTACCCGATGAGGCCAGGGTGTTGTATGTATCGCCGCTCAAGGCCTTGTCCAACGACATTAATAAGAATCTCGAACTACCCCTGGCAGGCATCCGCGATGAGTTGTTGATGCAGCAGCTACCTGATGTGAAGGTCCGCGCCCAGGTGCGCACCGGCGACACCCCGCAGGTCGAACGTGACCGCATGCGCCGCCAGCCGCCACACATCCTGGTCACCACCCCGGAATCTCTCTATATATTGCTAAGCTCCGACTCCGGTCGACGGATACTCGCCACCGTGCGCAGTGTAATCGTCGACGAGATCCATGCCCTGGCCGGTAATAAACGCGGCGCCCACCTCACCTTATCTCTGGAACGGCTCGCCGCCCTATGCCGCGAGCACCATGGCCGGGCGCCGGTGCGCATCGGCTTGTCGGCGACCCAGAAACCCATCGAGGATATGGCCCACTTTCTGGTAGGTGCAGATATACCTCCTGCTCAAAGTCAAGCTGCCCCTCTCCCTGGAGAGAGAGGAGATCTATTTTCCGTCGCTGATACCGATAACCGCTGCACCATCATCGACACCGGCCATGTCCGCGACCGCGACCTCGCCATCGAGATCCCCGGCTCGCCGCTGGAGGCGGTGATGG
>CAYWIQ010000234.1:0-4137 GCA_964458405.1 uncultured Chromatiaceae bacterium | reverse complement strand
GCTATCTTTATCCCAGCGCCTTGGAAGCCCGGTTACGTCAGCTGTAACGGCAGTCGAGTAATGACATTAAATTTTTGTCATTACCCTACGCTGACATGGTGAAGATGGCTATTGATCCACATATGCACCGCGATGCTTGCGATATAGCCTAACGCAACCGCCCAACTCCATTTGAGATGGGCAAAGAAGGTGTAGATACCGCGCGCCTGCCCCATCAGCGCCACACCGGCCGCCGAGCCGATGGACAATAACGACCCGCCCACGCCGGCGGTCAAGGTCACCAGCAACCACTGGCCCAAGGACATGTCCGGGTTCATGGTGAGCACCGCGAACATCACCGGGATGTTGTCGACTATCGCGGACAATAATCCCACCAGCACGTTGGCCGGCGTCGCGCCCAGGCCGGTGTAGAGATGCTGGGATACCACGGCGAGATACCCCAAGGTGCCCAGCCCTCCCACGCACAGGATGACGCCGTAGAAGAACATCAAGGTGTCCCATTCCGCCCGCTTCATGCTGATGAAGATATCGAAGGGTCGTTGGCGGGGTTTGTACTGGCGCATACCTTCCTCGCCGATGTCCAATCGCTCGGGGCCTTGGCTGGAATAGTTATGGTTGAGATCGTGACGCCGAATGATATGGCCGAAGAGCTTGAGCAGGCCCAAACCGGTCATCATGCCCAAGACCGGCGGAAACTCCAGGAAATTGTGAAACGATACCGCCATCACGATGGTCAACAAGAACAGCGCCAGCACCACCAGTCCACCGAATTTGATCTGCACGCCTTGCTTCATGGGGGTCGGCTTGCCTTTGGGGACGGCAAACGACATGAGCAGGGCCGGTACGAACCAGTTGACCGCGGCGGGGATGAATAAATGGAAGAAATCCCAGAAGTGGACGAAACCCTTCTGCCATACCATGAGGGTAGTGATGTCGCCGAAGGGGCTGAAGGCGCCGCCGGCATTGGCGGCCACCACGATATTGATGCACGCCACGGTAACGAATCTGGGTTTGTCACCGCCGACCGCCAACACTACTGCGCCCATGATCAGCGCCGTGGTGAGATTGTCCGCCAGGGGCGAGATAAAGAAGGCCAACAGACCCGTGATCCAGAACAGGCTGCGTAGCGAAAAGCCCGATGAAATCAGCCAGGCCCGCAGGGCGTTGAATACATCGCGTTCCTGCAAGGTGTTGATATAGGTCATGGCCGACAACAAAAACAGCAGCAGTTCGCCGTATTCCAGGAGATTGTGGCGCAGGCTTTCCACCGCGTATTCGCTGTCGCCGTGGGCCGCGTAGGCAATTCCCACCAGGGCCCAGATGATGCCGGCGGCTACCACCACCGGTTTGGACTTGCGCAGATCCAGAAATTCCTCGGCAATGACCAGGACATAGGCGAAAATAAACAGCACCAGCGCGGCGATGCCGAGATCGTGGCCGGTGAGGTCCAGGGCCCCGCCGGCGGCCTGGGTTTCTGCAGCCCACAAAGCCGGAGAAAACAGCAGGGCGGCGATAAGCAACAATTTGTTGATCATGATCGGTTACGACTGCGCTGGATGGATTGCATGATGATTCGCGGCGAATTATTGGATTTGTTAGGGGACGGATTGTCCCATGTCGTGCTGCTGCGGTCCAGAGCGTACGCCGTCCTTAACCGCCATTCGGCTCATTGTTGCATGCGGGTCTCGGCGCTGAGCACGATGAGCTCGATCTCCTCGGTGATCAACTCTTGTCGCAGGGCGTTATAACGCCGGGCCATCACGTCGCAGCGTTTATCGATGTGTTCTATCGCCCCCTGTAGATGCTGCAGGCGCAACTGGTGTTCCGCCGCCAGCGACGCGTACAACACGCCTTGCAGTACCGCGAACAGATAGTGATCCAGGAGTTGTGCAAAGAAGGTATGCGACGCGACGTTGAGTAGCGGAGGGTAGCCGGGACGTGTTTCGTCGGGGGAGAGGCTATGGAACGGCCGACGGCTGCGCACCTCGAGGGTGTGGCCGTCATAGTGATGGTGAATAATGGTCAGCTGCAAGCTGCCGTGGCGGGCGGTGAGTTCGCGCAACTTGTCTACTACGGCCAACAGGACGTCGGGTACATCCTCCACCGTGCTGAGCCCGGGCAAGGTCTCGGCGGTGATGCCCATATCATTCAATTTGCCGCCCAACTTCTCGCCCACCGCCACCAGGTGTTGCTCTGCTGCGCCAATGTTGAGTTGATCCGCCACGCGCTCGTTGAAGTCGCCGCAAAAGCCCCGTTCCGAGCCGATGAGCAGGACGCTGTCGCCGACGTTGTCGGCAATGGTCAGGGCGTGGGGAAAGTGGCCGAGAAAATCGGCCATGGCCAGTTCGATGCCGTCCATCACCCGTTGCTGGGTGGTGAGGAAGCGGCGCAGACGCTGACTCTCGATAAGGGAGATATTTTTCAGCGCCGCCATGATGTCGCCTATGTCGCGCAAGGCGCCGATGTGGCGCTGGTGCTGGGCGAGGGTGCTCATGCCGTCGGTGTATTATCCAGGCCGACCAACCACTCCTTGACGTTGGAAAGCCATTGGTCGCGGCTATCCTCGAGGCGAGCATCGCTTTCCTTGAGCCGCGCCGCGAGCCTGTCCAGGTAGCGATGGAGGTTCGCTATCTCCACCGTGTCCAACAAGCCGGCGTTGTAGGCCACCAGCCATGCCATCTGAAGTTCCACCGGCAACGGCGCCAAGCGGTCCTGCTTGAGCATCTCGCGCAACAGCCGACCGCGCCGGATGCGCCGTTCCACCGCGGGATCGAGGCGGGTGCCGAAGCGGGTGAAGGTCTCCAGCTCCAGGAACTGCAGGTAATCCAGCTTCATGTGCCCGGCCTCTTCCTTGATGCGCGGGTGCTGGGCGGCACCGCCGATGCGTGATACCGATTTGGTGACGTCGATGGCCGGCAGGAAACCGGCGGCGAACAGCGCCTTGTCGAAATAGATCTGGCCGTCGGTGATGGAAATGAGATTGGTGGGGATGTAGCTGGCGATGTCGCCTTCCTTGGTCTCGATGATGGGCAGGGCGGTAAGGGTGCCGCCGCCCACCGCGGTGCTCAAGCAGGTGGCGCGCTCCAGCAGGCGCGCATGCAGATAGAAGATATCACCGGGATAGGCCTCGCGGCCGGGCGGGCGGTGCAACAGTAGCGACAGTTCGCGATAGGTTTGGGCGTGGGTAGAGAGGTCATCGAACACCACCAGGGTATCCTTGCCTTGTTGCATCCAGGACTCGGCCACCGTGCAGCCGGCGAAGGGCGCCAGGTATTTAAGACCGGGCAGCGCCGTTGCCTCGGCCACCACCACCACGGTATGCTGCAAGGCACCGCTGTAACGCAAGGTCTCGATGATGTCCACGACGGTGGAACGCTTTTGCCCCACCAGCACATAGACGCAATACACACCCTTGTCGCGTTGATTGATCACCGTGTCCACCGCCAGGGCGCTCTTGCCCACGCCGTCGTCGCCAATCAGCAGTTGCCGCTGACCCTTGCCAATGGGGATCAAGGTATCCACGATCTTGTTGCCGCTATATAGAGGGTCATGGACAAAATCGCGCTGCACGATGGGCGGCGACAGAATATCCAGCGGCAGCAGTTGATGGCACTCCGGTGCGGGCTGGCCGTCAAGGGGGGCGCCCAGGGGATCGATGACCCGGCCCGCCAAGGACTCGCCCACCGGGATCACCAGGTTGCGGCCGCTGCGATAGGCGACGGTGCCGGCGGTGAGGGCATCGGTCTGATAAAGCAAGATCACGCCGATGCGTTCCTTGCCGAGGCGAAATACCAGGCCCGTGCTGCCGTCGGCGAAATCCAGCAACTCATCCATGGCGGCGGAGGGCAGGCCGCTGACCCAGGCCACACCGTCGCCCACCGAGACGATGCTGCCCACTTCGCTGACGCGCAGGCCGGGCCGGTAATCCGCCAGGCACTGCGCGGCGTCGGGCAGCAGCGGCGCGGAGCCGGGATCGTTATTACTCATGGCTGAGGGCCTCAGCGAAGAAGCGCAGCTCTTCCTTGAGATTGGCCTGCAGCTGCAAGGATCCGATGTGAATACTGATGCCGGCCAGCAGTGCGGGATCTTGACGGAAGTCGCAATGGACGGGGGTGGCGGAGATGCGTTGCAGGGCAT
>CAYWIQ010000233.1:0-4137 GCA_964458405.1 uncultured Chromatiaceae bacterium | reverse complement strand
GGATGCCGGCCACCTTGCTGCGTCGCGCATAGGTATGGCAGTACATGCAATTAATCTGATTAACCTTGGTGTGTATGTAATGGGGAAACTCGATGGGCTGAACCACATTTTTGCCATCGTAACTGTCGCTGCTGGGAGGCGGAACCGCATTCGGTACCTTGAAGCCATCATCGGCATACCCACCGTCATAAGTACCTTTGGGAGGAGGTCCGTTGGGCACGCTGAACGGCTGCCCGGCATAGGCCGCACCGTTAGGCATTAACACCATCATCGCGACCAGCAGAGAAAGCAGCGACGCCATGAACGTCCCTACCTTGCTTCCTACTTGACCAGTTCCCAAACGTTGCCACGAACCACGATTCTTGACTGACATCTTTTCCCTCAATCGGTTTCTGGTTCCACTCCCAGCTCAGCGGCTGCCAATTGACGACAAAGACCGCCACTAACAACCGCTGGCACAGATCAAAACTTTGACTATTGCTTGGGATTCCGCTCCTTCAGCCGCACCCTGACTTCAAGTAGAAGTCATGGCCCTACACGCGACTAAGTTGCAGCCATGGGACAAGACGCTGAACAATTGTAGAACCCCTTATCCCCTGATATCCGAAACAGCGGCGTTTAATACGCCCTAAAAAATATCCCTTATTCTTTCGTTGATATTGTTATTTTTTGTCTACGCAAAACACCGACCAATCTGCCACCATGCTAGTCGGGTTTTGAATCCTAGACCAACTTTACACACCCTGTCAACGCTCACAAAAAGGCGCCGTCAATCAATAAAATTTAGGGCCTCTCAAAGGCTCGACCGCGGCTGTGAGGCCACAAAGACTACGCAAATTTCCACCCTTGATCAAGTTTTTCTAAATACCGCCCCGTCATCACAAAATTAACACTCGTTCAGGTTCGCAAAAATACCTATAAAAACAGGCAAAATCATCATAGTTACAACGATGAATTTAACTATACTTTAGGTGAACATTTAGGTGGATACGTGCGTACAATTTTTATATGGGATTGGCGATATCGATAATGCGGTGGGTCAAGTTGAAATGACTTGCCAAGTGATCGCACAACGCACGCACACCGTAGCGTTCGGTTGCATGATGACCGGCGGCAAAAAAATGGATATTCATTTCCTGCGCGACGTGAAAGTTGGGTTCCGAGGCCTCGCCGGTGATATAGGCGTCCAACCCCGCCGCCGCCGCCGCCTCCAGATACTTTTGCGCCCCCCCGGTACACCAGCCGATGCGTCGAATCGGTCGCGCGTCGCGGGCCGGAACATATAATGGTTCCCGTCCCAATTTATCAGCGACTTGATGGGCGAACTGCGCGCCGGCCAGCGGGGTGTCCAACTCACCGAACCAGGCGATCCCCGAATCGGGGCCGAAACATCCAATCACTTTTAGGTTAAGCAGTTGTGCCAGCTGGGCGTTATTGCCGTAAACCTCATGGGCGTCCAGCGGCAGGTGATAGGCCAAGAGATTGATGTCCCGTTCGAGCAACAACGCCAAACGCCGCCGTTTCATGCCCACCACCGCAGCCGCCTCGCCTTGCCAAAAATAGCCGTGATGCACCACCAGGGCATCGGCGCCCGCGCTAACCGCCGCCTCCAACGCGCTAAAACTTGCGGTCACCGCGCTGGCCACCACACGCACCTCGTCACGCCCCTCCACCTGCAAACCGTTAGGGGCATAATCGCGGAAACGATCGATCTGCAACAATTCATTGGTGTAAGTCACTAATTCATCGCGTTTCACCATGCGCTTTTCCTTTGTTTACGCTAAGATTTATGTCAAAGTCAGTAGGATGAAGCCTCTGTCACGGTCGCTCAAAGCATTTGAATATATGATGAGCAATTGTCACAAGCCCCCAGACCCAGAGTAATGATTTGATGCAAACACGCAAAGTTTTCGTATTCCTGCTGGACGCCACCCTGGCCGGACTGGCGTTCGCCTTCGTCCTGTTGTTGTTGTTCCGACCCGAAACGTTTAAAAGCCATCCCACGGTCACTATCCAGGAGGCGCCACCACGCCCGGAGGCAACCGCCCTTAACGGCGCCAGTTCCGACTCCACCGATTCCTATGCCAATGCCGTGCAAGCCGCCGCACCCGCCGTGGTCAATATTTATACCACCAAGGTGGTGACCCAGCGCAGCCCCGCCTTTTCCGATGACCCGTTCTTCCGCCGATTTTTCCAAGGGGACTCGACGGTGCCGCGCCAACGGCTGGAGTCCAGCCTGGGTTCCGGTGTGATCATCAGCACCCAGGGCTATGTTCTGACCAACAACCATGTGGTAGACGGCGCGGATGAAATTCAAGTCGCCCTCATCGACGGCCGCAGCGCCTCGGCCTCGGTGGTCGGCACGGATCCGGAGACCGATCTGGCGCTGTTGAAAATCAACCTACCCAAGCTACCCACCATCGTCTTCGGCCGCGCCGATGAATTGCGGGTAGGTGACGTAGTCCTCGCCATCGGCAATCCGTTCGGTGTCGGCCAGACCGTCACCCAAGGCATTGTCAGCGCCACCGGCCGCCAACAACTGGGGATAAGCACCTTCGAAAACTTCATCCAGACCGATGCCGCCATCAATCCGGGCAACTCCGGCGGCGCCTTGATCAATACCCGCGGACAACTGACCGGCATTAATACTGCCATCTTTTCCCGCTCCGGCGGCTCGCAGGGCATTGGTTTCGCTATTCCGGCCAACCTGGCAGAGACAGTCATGGAACAGATCTTGGAACAGGGACGGGTCATCCGCGGCTGGTTGGGGATCAATGCCCAGGACATCACCCCGGATCTGGCGGAATCCTTCGGGATCCACGGCCATGGGGGCGCCATCGTGTCGGGCGTCTATCCCGGCAGCGCCGCCGACCACGCGGGTTTGGTGCCGGGAGACGTGCTGATGCAGGTCGGCGACAAGAATGTAAGCGACGCCCGCTCCGCCATGAACATCACCGCCTCGTTGAAGCCGGGCTCCAAAGTGGATCTGGGCATCATCCGCCAGGGCAAATCCATGGAGTTACATGCCACCATCGGCGAACGCCCGCCGATTCAACAGTAATAACCGGCGACGCCTCGGTTACGAAGGCGTCTGATTTTCATTTTCTTCCTGGGCCGCAGCTTCGCTAGATTCTTCACGCTCTTCCGCCTCTTTCCGCGCGGCGATACCCCGTGAAAAGAACAGCCCCAATTCGAACAGCAACCACATGGGCACCGCCAACAGGGTCTGCGAGATCACGTCGGGCGGCGTCAAAACTGCCCCAATGACGAATATCACTACCACCACGTAAGGGCGTTTCGCCGCCAACGCGGCAGGCGTAATGATGCCCGCCCACACCATTAATATAATGGCCACCGGCACTTCGAAGGCCAGGCCGAAGGCAAAAAAGATGGTAAGGGTGAAATCCAGGTACTTGCTGATATCGGTCATCACCGTCACCCCCTGGGGGGCGGCGCCGATCAGGAAACGGAAGGCCAACGGGAATACCACAAAATAGGCAAAGGCAATCCCGCTGTAGAACAACACGATACTCGACACCAAGAGCGGCAGGGCAATGCGTTTCTCACGACGATATAAGCCCGGCGCGATGAAACGCCAGATCTGATGCAAGATGTACGGCATTGACAGCGCGATGGCCAATACGAATACGAACTTGAAGGGTGTCAGAAAGGGCGAGGCGACCTCGGTGGCGATCATACTCGCCCCGCTCGGTAACCGCTGCAGCAACGGCTTGGCCAAAAGGGCATAGAGCTGACTGGTGAACGGAAACAACACCGCAAACACCAGCAAGATGCACAACACCGTGCGCAGCAACCGGCCGCGCAACTCGATGAGGTGCAACATAAAGGGCTGTTCTTGCTGAGGGGAGTGATTAGGGTTGCGACGATCCATGATCTTGCTTGGCAGTGGATGTCGGCTCATTAGTACCGTCCGCAGAAGCAGGCGGTTGATCACCGCCGCCACCTGTGGCACCAGGTGCAGACGCGGATTCGGCGCGACGATGGGGGTCGAGGTTCTTGTGGCTTTCGGCGATCTCCATCTCTTTAGTCATCAGGCGCTTTATCTCATCGGCCTTGTTGATCTCACGATCGAACTCGGTCTTGACCGCCCCCATGAACTGACGGATCTTACCCACC
>CAYWIQ010000232.1:0-4178 GCA_964458405.1 uncultured Chromatiaceae bacterium | reverse complement strand
CCACGACAACCGGAATCACAATCCGGGGCTCTACCAACTGAGCTACGCCCACCATAACCTAATTACGCGTTCAATCGAACTCGGGGCAGCATCATATCATGAGAGTGGCGCGCCCGGCAGGACTCGAACCTGCTACCCTCGGCTTAGAAGGCCGATGCTCTATCCAGATGAGCTACGGGCGCAGACGCTGTTCCCGATGCCGCCACAGTTCTCGATCACCCGAGAAATTGGTCGGGGTAGAGGGATTTGAACCCCCGACACCCTGCTCCCAAAGCAGGTGCGCTACCAGGCTGCGCTATACCCCGCAAGTCACATTGCTCGCGCTCGTCCCCACGAAGAGTCCCCGCCCGTGCGAAACCGGCGATAATACGCACAGGGTAAGGATACGTCAATTTATTCCCTATTATCAGTGCAGTTACGCCTCTAATTTGAGACCGCGCCACGCGAAGAGCCACGCAATCCCGCTGACCAGGGCGGCCACGCCGAAACTGATCATCCCACCGCCTACCGCCCAAGTATAACCGCTGTACAAGGCACCGACCGCACCACCGGCGCCGAAACTGAGGCTGCTGTACAACGCCTGGCCACGTCCTTGATGGCGCCCTCGGAAGTAGCGATGTATTAGCTGAATAGCGGCGCCATGGTACACCCCGAAGGTGGCCGCATGTAACACTTGAGCGACGATCAAAACCGGCAGGATATCGACGAAATAGCCGATTAGCAGCCACCGCAATACCGCCAACGCCAAGCTGCTCAGTAACAGCTTGCGCAAACCGAAGCGCGGCACCAACCGCGGCATCACCACAAACACACCGATTTCAGCAATCACCCCCAGCGCCCATAACTGGCCGATTGCACTGCGTGAATAGCCGTGATCCTGTAAATAAAGCGAATAAAAAGTGTAATAAGGACCGTGACCGGCCTGCATCAGAAAACAGATAATCAACAGAACCACCACTTGGCGGCGGGCCAATACCTCGCGCAGCGGTCCGTGGGCATGGGGCACCGGCGTGACGCTGCGCTCCGGCACCCACAGGCTGCTCAGCCAGATGGCGGAGAACAGCGCCATCAGTACCGCTGGTAGCAAATTCGTACCGAACCGATCCAGTATCGGTCCCAAGCCCGCCACGCTGACGATAAACCCGATGGACCCCCATAGGCGGATACCGCCATAACGATGGGGTTGAGTATCGAGATGATTGAAAGTGGTTACTTCCACTTGGGGCAGGGAGGCGTTCCAAAAGAAGCTGAACCCCACCACCACCAGCGCCAACCACCAGAAATGATGAGCAAAGAACACGCCGCTGAAGGCCACGGCAGCGATCAAGGATGCCAGCTGCACGATGCGCATACGCCGTCCGGTATGATCGGCGACCCAAGCCCAGACGTTGGGCGCCACGATGCGGGTCATCATCATCAAGGCCATCAACTGGCCGATGGCGGCGGGAAGATAACCCACACCGGCCAGATATAAGGACCAATAAGGGATAAAAGCCCCCAGCGTGGCATAGTAAAACAGATAAAAACCGGAGAGCCGCCAGTAAGGGACCGTCATCGCGTGCACGTCAGGCACCCGGTCAGTAGATAAAGGACATCGCGCCGCTACTCCGCACCCGGGGCACGGGCGGGAATCACGGGGGTTTGAGAACGCACGTCTAGGTTTTGGGCGCGATGGCGCAGCATGTGATCCATCAAGGTCAGCGCCATCATCGCCTCGGCGATGGGCGTGGCGCGAATCCCCACGCAGGGATCATGACGCCCGGTGGTCACCACCTCCACCGCCTCGCCGCCAAGATTGACCGAACGCCCCGGCAGGCGAATGCTGGATGTGGGTTTCAAGGCGATGCTGCACACGACGGCTTGACCGGTTGAGATGCCGCCCAGAATACCGCCGGCATTGTTACTCAAGAATCCCTCGGGTGTAATCTCATCGCGGTGCTCGGTACCCTTCTGTTCGACACTGGCGAATCCGGCGCCGATCTCCACGCCCTTTACCGCATTGATGCTCATCATCGCCCTGGCGAGTTCAGCATCCAATCTGCCGAAGATGGGCTCCCCCCAGCCGGGCGGCACGCCGCCGGCCACCACTGTGATGCGCGCGCCGATGGAATCGCCTTCCTTGCGCAAGGCGTCCATGTACGCTTCCAATTCCGCCACTTTGGCGGCATCGGGACAGAAAAACGGATTGTTATCCACCTCATCCCAATCAAAGGCCACCGGCCGGATGGGGCCGAGTTGCGCCAAGTATCCCCTTATGGTCACGCCGAACTGCTCGCGCAGGTATTTCTTGGCGATGGCCCCCGCCGCCACCCGCATCGCAGTCTCCCGCGCCGAGGAACGGCCGCCGCCGCGGTAATCACGCCTACCGTATTTTTGCTGATAGGTGTAATCGGCGTGACCGGGACGGAAACGGTCCATGATCTTTGAATAATCCTTGGAACGCTGGTCCTCGTTTTGGATCAGCAGTCCGATGGGGGTGCCGGTGGTCTGGCCTTCAAACACGCCGGAGAGGATCTGCACCGCATCCGATTCCCGCCGCTGGGTGGTGTGGCGGGATTGGCCGGGCTTGCGTCGGTCCAGGTCATGTTGGATATCCGCCTCGCTGAGCGTCATGCCCGGCGGGCAGCCGTCGACGACGGCCCCCAGGGCCGGGCCGTGGCTCTCACCGAAGGTCGTAACAGTAAAAAGTGTACCGAAGGTATTTCCAGACATAGGGCGCTATTGTAGCGGGTCACGGTCTCTACGTCTCGCACCGGATCATGTTCACTTTGAGAAGTGTAATCAGTAGACCTTTCCTCACAAAGTGGAATTAAGGCCGTTGTGTGCGGATCAATCTTAGCAATCACTGCGACAGCCCGACGCCCGCAAGCAGACCTCCAACAACCGTCGCTATATCTTCACTAACAAATCAACCAAAGCCATGGCAGCCATAAAGGCGTACGCCACAATCCAGGCTCCCCCCACCTTTGACTTTACCCAATTTCACCTATGTAAATTATCGCTAAATCCCTGGATCCACGCCGACCCGCTTTCGTAAGACACCTACCCGGTATGAACCATGCCCCCAGATCGGCACTCGCTGCCTTACCACACATAGGTTCCATCGGGTTCGTTCCGGCTTAATTCAAATGGACAAACCATCCCCGGCACCCTTAATCCACACAAAACTTGCAGACAAAATTTGCGGGCTGCAAAGTTCGTTGAGTCACGAGCACGCTGAGAACAGAAGATATCTATAACCATATCAATGCATTAACAAACATGGCAACAAAATTGCTCTAGATTGTCAGCCGCGCATTTCCAGGAGTCTTCTAATGTCCGACCCCCAGCAAATCCAAACCGACGCCTCACAAACCACCGACCAAACCGCATCGCCCAAAATCCGGGTCTGGGATCGGTTCGTACGCTTTTTCCATTGGAGCCTGGTCGTTTCTTTCGCGCTCGCTTATTGGAGCGCCAAGGCCGGTAAACACGAACTCCATGCCCTGCTCGGTTACTTCATAGTGGTACTGGTGTTGGCTCGACTGGTATGGGGCTTTGTGGGATCGCACCACGCCCGCTTTAGCAGCTTCATTCATGCCCCCGCCGAGGTACTACGCTATCTCAAGGCCATTGCAGCGGGCCATCCGCGTCGTTTCCTGGGACACAACCCCGCCGGTGGGATCATGGTGATCGCGCTACTGGCCACACTGGTTTTCATTACCTTCACCGGCTTGACGGTCCTGGCGGTAATCGACTTCGATGGTCCGTTGCTCGGCATATTGAAACCCATGACGGACCAGGAGGCCTATACGGCATGGTCATCCCATGCCTACGCCGTTAATATCATTCTAGGCATGGTGGGGTTGCATCTATTGGGCGTGATCCTGGCCACCCTGCAGCATAAGGAAAACCTGGTACTGGCCATGATCACCGGTCACAAAGAGAGTGGTGAAGACGCCGGCACTCCACCGTCAGACACTCCCGATGACGATGCGATACCGGTCGCGGCGTATCGCAAACTGGTAAGCGAAAACGAATCCATTTGACAAACATTACTTGTAAATCTGAAAGAAAGGAAATTGATGAAGGCGTTTTTTTTGGGTGTGGGGCTATTAACCGCCGCGTTGACAGCCCAGGCGGATAGTTCAATCGATAAACTAACTCCCGTAACTAGCCATAAGCTGAATATCCATCAA
>CAYWIQ010000231.1:0-4199 GCA_964458405.1 uncultured Chromatiaceae bacterium | reverse complement strand
CGTTCTTATGGTTGGAGGGGGATGAGAAAACGAAAATGAGCGATAAAGTGGATGCTATCGATCAGATTTTCATCACCGGCTGGCTCCGATGCAGCCCCCACAGGTCTCGCCGCTGCAGCTTGCGGTCATCAAGTCGGCGGCGGTTCCAAAATTGATCTGCACATTACTTAGATCAAAACTCTTACTGTCGATAGCCGCGAAGTCGAAAGTGAAGGTCGCCGATTCGTAGATTAAGGGGGTTGAAGTTGGTTGCCGGATATGCTGCTTTTTGCGCTGGAATAGGTAGAACTATCCGGCACGCCCAGGATCGTCAACGCGGGGGTGTTTACAGCACCGTTCCCCAGCGCATCCATGCCGGTGTCTAGGAACCCAACGGTAACTCCATCTCCCAATAGAGAACTGTCCCAGGTAGTGCGTGGTATCAGTCACAGTCAGGAATCCTGGATGGCGACCGTGATGGAAATGGGTTGAGTTTCACACCATGCCGGTACTCATAGTCACCGTCGTAGTTTCGCGGCCGTTTTACCCAGACCTCATCAAGCCTCGGGGTTGGGGCAGGCACGGCCTGTTAGCACCTTTGCAACGCATTGCAGGTATGGTGTGCCGCAACATATCGATGTGTCGCCGTGCACCGGTCGACGTGCGCGACCATTGGGGATTAAAGTGTCGAACATCGCACAAAGAAAAGCGAATCATTGCAGGCGGAGGGATCGTCGATAAGCAACCCGGCGGTCGAATGCTTATGAACGATGGTGTATCGCAAGAAAATATCCCACAGCTGGTGGAGGCGATCTATCGCGGTGAATCGCGCCGGGTGTTCGCTACCCTGATCCGGCTGCTCGGCGGGGATTTCGACCTTGCCGAAGAGGCGTTGCATGACGCCTTCCGGGCCGCCTTGGAACAATGGCCGCGGGACGGTGTGCCCGCCAAACCGCGGGCGTGGCTGGTGTCTGCCGGACGCTTCAAGGCCATCGACGTCATTCGACGACGCGCCCGCTTTACCGAATTCGACCTTGATGGTGAATATGCCGACACCTGGGTCGCCGAAGAGGCGGGGTGGGGCGACGACGGCGTCGAGGATGATCGCCTGAGGCTGATCTTTACCTGCTGTCATCCCGCCTTACCGCCGGATGCACAAGTGGTGCTGACCTTGCGCGAGGTGTGCGGACTGACGACCGAAGAAATCGCCCACGCCTTTCTGACCGCTATACCCACCCTGGCGCAACGCATCGTGCGCGCCAAGAATAAGATTCGCGATGCGGGTATCCCCTATCAGGTACCGGAGCGTACCGAATTGCCGGAACGTTTGGACAGCGTGTTGCGCGTGATTTATCTGGTGTTCAATGAGGGCTATGCGGCATCGGCAGGCGAGACGTTGATGCGCCATGATCTCAGCGGCGAGGCGATACGCTTGGGGCGGTTGGTGGTGGATCTGCTGCCCGAAGCGGAGGCCATGGGTCTATTGGCGCTCATGTTATTGAACGAGGCACGGCGCAATGCACGCACTTCCGCGGACGGCGATCTCATCGTACTGGAAGAGCAGGACCGGTCGCTGTGGAATCGTGAACTCATCGCCGAGGGCTCGGAGTGGGTGGAACGTGCGTTGGCGTCGCGACGGTTCGGTTCCTACACGGTACAGGCTGCGATCTCCGCGGTGCACGGCGAGGCCTTTGCCGCCGAGAATACCGATTGGGCCCAGATCGTTGCGTTGTACGACGTGTTGCTGCATTTCGAACCGTCGCCGGTGGTCGAACTCAACCGTGCGGTGGCGGTAGCGATGCGCGACGGGCCGGCGGCGGGTTTGACGCTCATCGAAGCGCTGTTGGCTGGTAACGAACTGTCTGACTACCGCCTTGCCCACGCGGCCCGCGCCGATCTATACCGACGCCTGGGAAAAACGGCGGAGGCCCGCGCCGCCTATGAACGGGCATTGACCTTGACCCAGCAAGAACCGGAGCGGCGTTTCCTGGAACGGCGTCTGGCTGAGTTGCAAAAATAATCTTAGTCGATGTCGAATCGATCGCCCGACGCACGACTACTGGACGTACACAACGATTTTAAGCAACGAATCCGAGGGTTCGTCCAAGTGGAGGTGGAGAGCGCCCGTGGCTCGATAACTAGCGAGTGCGCGGTCGATTCGAAATGAACAGGAGGGTGATATGAAATACCTGTGTCTGGTTTACGGCGTGGAGCAGCAAATTCAATCCATGCCGGTGGACGAGTGCGTGGAATACGATGCCCAACTGCGCAACGACGGCCGTTGCCTGGCGTCGGAGGCGTTGCAACCGGTGAATACGGCCACCACCGTGCGGGTGCGCAACGGTAAGATTTCACTAACCGATGGGCCGTTCGCCGAGACCAAGGAGCAGCTCGCCGGTTTCTATCTGATCGAGGCCCGTGACATGAACGAGGCCGTCCAAGTGGCGGCAAAGATTCCACCGGCGCAGGTCGGATGTATCGAGGTGCGTCCTATCCGCCCGATTCGCGATATGGCGGAATCTGGATAGTTCTCTTCAAATAGTAATCATTAACGAAATTTGGGAAGGAATGAATATGAAAGTCGAACCCTATCTGTTTTTTGACGGGCGTGCCGAGGAAGCACTGACATTCTATAGCGATGTTCTAGGAGCGGAGGTGACGGAATTGCTGCGCTTTAGCGACAGCCCCGTGCCGCCGCCGGCGGACATGGTGCCGCCCGGGAGCGAGGATAAGGTGATGCATGCCAGCTTCCGTATCGGCGACACCCCGGTAATGGCATCGGATGGGCGGTGCATGGGGCAACCCGACTTTCGGGGCGTGTCGTTGACCCTCTCGGTGGATGACGACGACGAGGCCGAACGTTTGTTTGCCGCCTTGGGTGACGGCGGCCAGGTGCAAATGCCCATGGCGAAGACCTTTTTCTCTTCGCGTTTCGGGATGGTCGGCGACCGATTTGGCGTGTCATGGATGGTCATCGTGGCGCATTGAGAGAGATTGCGGGCTATGCTAAATATTTATATACTAAAACAATAGGTTATTTGTTATTGGGCGGTTAAATCTGCGGGGCCGGCGTGCTTCCTTTTCACGGTGAAATGACTCGCGACGCGGTGTAACGCGACGGTGCCGAAATCGCAGTAATTTGTCCTTAACTATTTGGCATTACTGTCGATCTAATAGGTCGGAATTATATTAAAAGGTGTTCTGGGGGAAGATATGAGTGATTTCATGCGATCCGTGGATCAACGTACTCGACTCGCCGGCGCCAACCGGCTTGAGATCCTGTTGTTCAGTTTGGGAGTAGATGCGGATACCGGGCGTGAAGAGGTGTTCGGCATCAATGTCTTCAAGGTCAGGGAGGTCATGCACGTCCCGCAGGTGACCCACGCCCCCGATATGCCACCCGGTGTACAAGGAATGATCAGCCTGCGTGGTCAAATGATCCCCGTCATCGATCTTGCCCATTTCTGCGAAATGAAGGTCAATGAACCGCCCAGGATTCTGATCGTCACGGAATTCAATCGCAGTACCCAAGGATCCCTGGTGCATTCGGTGGAACAGATCCTGCGCATGGAATGGAATGGGATCAAGGTACCGCCCTCCATGATGGCGGACCGCTTGGGTGGCTTGGTTACCGCGGTCACCGAGTTGGAAGATAAACGCATCGTCATGGTGATCGATGTCGAAAAGGTCCTAGCTGAGACCACCGACAAGCTAGAAGAAAACACCGCCTTCGATGGCATGGAAAAGACTGAAAACGATGCTACTGTCCTCTATGTCGACGACTCATCGGTAGCACGCAAACAGATCGCCAAGACCTTGGATACGCTGGGGATCAAACACATGGCGGCCAAAAACGGCGAGGAGGCCTGGGGACGCCTGTTAGAGATCGCCGAACGCGCCGAGATCACGGGCACGCCGGTCTCCGAACTGGTGCATCTGGTTCTGACCGATATCGAGATGCCGGAGATGGACGGCTACGTGCTGACGCGCAAGATCAAGGAGGACAAACGTTTCAAGGGTGTCCCGGTGATCATGCACTCCTCGTTGTCCGCCGATGCCAACATCACCGTCGGTAAATCGGTAGGCGTGGACGGCTATGTGCCTAAATTCGATCCCCGCGAATTGGCCAAGGCAATGGCGCCTTACATTTCGGCTGTGGCGCAAGAACCGGCGGCGTAATTCCTTCATAACCGATTATCAAGGATTGCTTGAGCGGTCGT
>CAYWIQ010000230.1:0-4212 GCA_964458405.1 uncultured Chromatiaceae bacterium | reverse complement strand
TCGGTCGGGCGGTGCGGTCGGGATGCCCGGGAACCCGGCGGTCGTGGTCCCTGCTGCGTTGCAGGCCCTCGCGGAACATAAGGACTTGGCGCTCATCCTGGTGGGTGATCAACAAGTGCTGGAGCGGGAGATTGGCAACCATGGCGCAAAGTTCGACGAGCGACTGCGGGTGCGCCATGCCTCGCAGACCATCGCCATGGACGAGCTGCCATCGGTCGCCCTGCGCAAAAAAAAGGATTCGTCCATGCGCGTCGCCCTCAATCTCGTCAAGTCGGGGGAGGCCCATGCCTGCGTCAGCGCCGGCAATACCGGCGCCTTGATGGCCACGGCGCGCTTCGTGTTGAAGACCTTGCCCGGCATTGACCGTCCCGCCATCTGTTTCGCACTGCCCACTATCAACGGCCATACCCATATGCTGGATCTGGGTGCCAATGTCGATGCCGATTCCGACACCTTGTTTCAGTTTGCGGTGATGGGAGTGGCGCTGACCAGTGCGGTAGAAAACATGAGTCGCCCCAGTGTAGGCCTGCTCAACATCGGCGCCGAAGAGATCAAGGGCAACGACCAGGTCAAGGAGGCCGGGCGCCTGTTGGCCGCCAGCGAACTCAACTATGTCGGTTTTATCGAGGGTGACGACATCTATGCCGGTACGGTGGATGTGGTGGTATGCGACGGCTTTGTCGGTAATGTGGCGTTGAAGACCAGCGAAGGGGTGGCGCGCATGATCCGCCACTATATGGAACAGGCATTCCGGCGTAACCTGTGGACCAAACTGGTGGCGGCGTTGGCTCTGCCGGTGTTGAAGTCATTCAAGGCCAAGATCGATCCGCGGCAATACAACGGCGCCAGCTTGTTAGGTTTACAAGGTATAGTCATTAAGAGCCATGGCGGTGCCGACGTGGTGTCTTTCGCCAATGCCATCAAGGAGGCGGTGACGGAGGTCAGGAAAAACGTGCCGCAACGTATCGCCAAGCATCTTGAAGAACAGCTAGTGGAAAGGCGGGCGGTGTGAAGCACTCGCAGATCATAGGGACAGGGAGCTATCTCCCCGACAAGGTCCTGACCAACGCCGATCTGGAAAAGCTGGTCGACACCAGCGACCAGTGGATCCGGGAGCGCACCGGTATCCACGAGCGCCACATCGCCGCCGAGAATCAAACCACCTGCGACCTGGCGGAGCAGGCGGCACGCCAGGCCATAGAAGCCGCCGGCATTGACACTTCAGAAATTGATTTAATTATCGTTGCTACTACCACGCCTGATCAGGTTTTTCCCGGTACCGCATGCCTGTTGCAGCAACGATTGGGTATCCAGGGTTGCCCGGCCTTCGACGTGCAGGCGGTCTGTACCGGTTTCATCTATGCTCTGAGTGTTGCCGACAAATTCATCCGCACCGATGCCGCCAAGTGCGTGCTGGTGGTGGGGGCCGAGACCTTGTCGCGCATCATCGATTGGCGGGACCGCGGGACGTGCGTGCTGTTCGGCGACGGCGCCGGTGCGGTGGTGTTGCGTGCCGGCGAAGCACCGGGAATCATTTCCAGTCATTTACACGCCGATGGCCGCTATGAACCGCTGCTAACCGTGCCCGCCGGTGTCTCGCGCGGCTATGATCAGTTGAAGGATGGTGCGGCCTTCATTCATATGCAAGGGCGCGAAGTCTTCAAGGTGGCGGTCAATACCCTGGGTTCTTTGGTAGAAGAGACCTTGCATCCCAACGGCCTGGGCAAGGTGGATATCGACTGGTTGGTTCCGCACCAGGCCAATTACCGCATCATCGAGGCTACCGCCAAAAAGTTGGGCCTGTCCATGGACAAGGTGGTGGTGACGGTGGGTGAGCACGGCAACACCTCCGCCGCCTCTATCCCCTTGGCGCTGGATGTGGCGGTGAGGGACGGGCGAATCCGTCGTGGTGATGTGCTATTAATGGAGGCATTCGGCGCCGGCTTTACTTGGGGTTCGGTGCTGGTGAAGTACTGAGGAATTTAAGCTTTCAATTTAAGAGTTGATCGCAGCTATTTGATTCAAAGGAGTTGGTATGAAAATCGCCTGTGTGTTTCCAGGCCAGGGTTCCCAATCGCTGGGCATGTTAGCGGCGCTGGCCGAGGTCTATCCTGAGGTCGAAGAGACCTTCGCGATCGCCTCTCAGGCGCTGGATTACGACCTGTGGCAGTTGACACAACAAGGCCCGGAAGCTGAACTCAATCGTACCGACAAGACCCAGCCCGCCATGTTGGCGGCGGGGGTGGCGGTGTGGCGGGTGTGGCAAAAACGCAGTGGCGCACAGCCGGCCTTTATGGCGGGACACAGTCTGGGCGAGTACACCGCATTGGTGTGTGCGGAGGCCATGGAGCTGGAGACGGCGACGCGTTTGGTGGCACAGCGTGGGCGCTACATGCAAGACGCGGTACCCGCCGGACAGGGGGCTATGGCCGCCATATTGGGGCTGAACGATGATCAAGTCAGATCCGCTTGTGAACAGGCGGCGCAGGGCCAAGTGGCGGCGGCTGTGAATTTCAACTCACCGGGGCAAGTGGTCATCGCCGGCCACAGCGAGGCGGTGGCGCGCGCCGTCGAGATCGCCAAGACCGGCGGTGCCAAGCGCGCCGTGATGTTGCCGGTGAGCGTACCTTCCCACTGCAGCCTGATGGGGCCGGCCGCTGAACGCTTGGCTCTGTATCTGCATGATGTCGAGATCAAGACACCGCGCATCCCGGTATTCAATAATGTGGATGTTGCAATGTGCGACACCCCGGCGGCCATCCGCGATGCACTGGTGCGCCAGCTGGTGAGTCCGGTGCGCTGGGTGGAAATCATTCAGGCCATGGCGCGCAACGGCGTAGACAGGGTGGTGGAATGCGGTCCCGGCAAGGTGTTGGCTGGCCTTAACAAGCGTATTGACCGCGCCATGACGGCGCTGGCGGTACATGATCACGCCAGTTTGGACGAGGCCTTGGCGGCCAGCGCATAATAGCGATTTTAAGGGAGAACGGCACAATGTCATTGGATCAGGAAGTCGCGTTAGTCAGTGGCGCCAGTCGCGGCATCGGCCGCGCCATCGCTGAGGCACTGGGTCGGGCGGGAGCCACCGTGATCGGCACGGCGACGTCGGAAGGCGGCGCCGAAAAGATCGGCGCCTATCTGGAAGAAAACGGTATTAAAGGCGCGGGGCGGGTCTTGAACGTTACCGATCCCGATTCGGTGGATGGTTTGGTGGAAGGTATCGCCAAGGATTTCGGTGCCAATACCATCCTGGTGAACAACGCCGGCATTACCCGCGATAATCTGCTGATGCGCATGAAGGAAGATGAATGGTCGGATATTATTTCAACCAACCTCACTTCGGTCTTCCGCTTGAGCAAGGCCTGCCTTCGCGGCATGATGAAGGCGCGTAAAGGGCGTATCATTAGCATCGCTTCGGTGGTGGGGGCGACCGGCAATCCCGGTCAGGCCAACTATGCGGCGGCAAAGGCGGGTATCATTGGCTTCACCAAGTCGCTGGCCCGCGAAGTGGCGTCGCGTAATATCACGGTAAATGCCGTGGCGCCCGGTTTCATCGATACCGATATGACCCGGGTGTTGCCGGACGAACAAAAGGAGCAGCTGTTGCAGCAGATTCCGTTGCAGCGGCTGGGTACGGCGGATGAGATCGCCGCAACGGTGGCATTTCTCGCCTCTCCAGTTGCCGCCTATATCACGGGGCAGACACTGCACGTCAACGGCGGGATGTATATGAATTAAAATGGAGGTTCTCCTCGCGAAAAAGATACTTTTATTCAAAGTATTACGGAATATCTGCAATAAAATAACAGGGGGTTTTAGGGTTTTGTCTAGCATCTGCGGAAGGTTTCCAATAAAATGCCGTCTGCAATCTGACCTGCTTTTAATCTTTGGAGGAAATGTGAATCATGAGCACGGTTGAAGAACGCGTCAAAAAAATCGTTGTTGAACAATTGGGAGTCAAAGAGGAAGAGGTCAGCAACGAATCCTCCTTCGTCGACGATCTTGGCGCCGACTCGCTTGATACGGTGGAATTGGTCATGGCCCTCGAAGAAGAATTCGAGTGCGAGATACCGGACGAGGAGGCGGAGAAGATCACTACTGTTCAGCAGGCAATTGACTACATCAATTCCCGTCTGGGTTAAAGCGTATTCCAATATGAGGGCCGCGACCCGCCGTTCTGCGGCGTTGTTGCGGCCTTCTTTATTGGCGTAT
>CAYWIQ010000229.1:0-4235 GCA_964458405.1 uncultured Chromatiaceae bacterium | reverse complement strand
AATTCAGGCGAAGGCACGGTCCTCAGGGCCATTCACTACAATCAAAGACATCACCGCCCCACCGACTTTTGGTCGTTGCACCTGCCGCGTGAAACCGAACAATATGTCCCCCGTTTGCTTGCGTTGCGCGATATCGTCGCCGCACCGGACAAAGTGGGCATTCACCTCAAGCCCATCGCCGATGAACCCTATCTCACCAGTGTCAAAATCGACTCGCAGTTGGATCTCGCCACTGCCGCTAAACTGGCGGATATGAAGCTGGCTACACTGCACCGGCTCAACCCGGGTTTCAACCGTTGGGCCACCGCCCCGGACGGCCCACATCGCCTGCTGTTACCCTTGGACAAGGCCGCGACCTTCGCCACGCAGGTTGCGGAACTGTCTCCGAAAGACCGGGTACACTGGGTCCGCCACCGCATTCATCGAGGTGAGACCCTGGGTGGAATCGCGCAGCACTACCACACCACCATCCACGTATTGCGCCAGCTCAACAAGATCAGAGGCCACTTCATTCGCGCCGGACACTATCTTGTCATTCCGATTGAGGACAGCGCTCATCGTGTCACCTACCTGGCGTCACCGGCACCCTACGATGATGGTGACAAGACGGTTCATACTGTTACACGTGGGGATAATTTGTGGGTCCTGGCACGCCGCTACGGTACTACAGTACGCGACCTGTGCCGCTGGAACCACATTTCCTCCCGGACACTCTTGCGTCCCGGACAACAACTCATCGTGAACGTCGGTCATAGAGCGAGAAGCACTCCAACGGCATTGCACATGCTCACCACGCCGCGAGAAGTGGCCAAACCCAGACGGATCACCTATCGCGTGCGCAGGGGCGACTCGTTATCCCGTCTATCGCACCGCTTCAAAGTGAGCGTTTCCCAACTCAGGAGATGGAATGACATCAAGCGCCATGAATATCTACAGCCGGGACAAAAGCTCACCTTATACGTAGCACTAACCGCAGATTCGGAAAGAGGGTAGCCCGGCACCAGCGGTACCGCCGCTATCTCTCAGACGAAAAATTAGCGTTCCGCGAGTATAAAGAGAGGGGTTTGCAGTATTTTATGCTGCGCTTCCACGTTGGCTAGTGGCCGCTTTGACGGTCACTTCATAAGGATTCTGAGTAAGTCAGTAAATTAAACTACCAGTGAACATAACACCATTACCGGGAACGAATATAATACCAAGAGTTCAATTTCATCATCCATCTGAACTTGAGTTACCAGCAAATCTTCGTTAAATTAAGTCCGCAAATTAGTCTAGATATGTCGAAACATGACCGTTTGGCTTCCTCTAGACTAAACGTATTGTTGAATCATGACGTTATGGTCTTGACTCGCCGATGATGACGACGTCAGACAGCGATTAATTTTTCATCCGTCTCGGCCACGTCGACGCGCCCCACATAATTGATCGTATATATTAGCGCGAGGATGATTTGACTATTCTTTTCTGTAAGTTGCGTTTTGGAGGTTGATATGAAAGCGATGGTATATGCGGCCGGATTAATGGCAGCTATTGTAGCAACACCGTCATTAGCCACGGATTTAACGACGTTCAACCAGAAAATCAGTTACTCGATTGGCTATAAGGTTGGCAAAAGTCTTAAGGCTGGCGAAGGTGAACTTAAGCTGGATCTGGACGTAGTAAAAGAAGCCATCACGGATGTGATGACCGATACCCCCCTAAAAATGACAGATGATGAAATGAAGGCTGCATTTATGGAGCTGCAAAAACAACGCCGAGCGGCTATGGAAAAGAAGAAATAGGTTGTCAACCTAGGTTCAAGTCTAACCCGAGAAGACTCGTCACCATATAAGCATTCCAGAAGGTAAAAATGGGTCAAATTGGTATAGGCCCATTTTTACTTTTCCCAATGGATATTCCGCCCTCTTAATACAAGCAAATCATTGCCTGTCAGTACCCTCGCCATACAAAAAGCAATTAACGTGATGGGTGTTGCTTAGCGACGTATTGCGGGGATAATGTTTCCTGCACACATCGGTTGCCTGGGGGCAACGGGGATTGAAATGACACCCTTGCGGCGGATTCACCGGCGAAGGTAGATCGCCCTGCAATCGTATAACCTCACGCTGGGTACTCTCGTCAAGTGATGGTACTGCGGATAACAAGGCCTGAGTATAAGGATGCTTAGGGGTCCTAAGCACTTCCTCCACCGTACCTTGCTCCACAATACGGCCAAGATACATTACCGCCACGGTGTGCGCCAGATACTCCACCACCGACATATTGTGCGTGATGAATAGATAGGCCAAACCTAACTCGTCTTGCAGACGCTTTAACAGATTCAGGATCTGCGCCTGCACGGATACATCCAGGGCGCTGGTGGGCTCGTCACAGACGATCACCTTGGGATTGACCGCCAAGGCTCGGGCGATACAGATACGCTGCCGTTGCCCGCCGGAGAATTCGTGGGGAAAGCGATGCTTGGCATCCGCCGACAATCCGACCTGAGCCAGTAATGCCTCAATACGTTGCGAACGCTCAGCGGCCGATCCACCTATTCCTTGTGCCTGCATGCCCTCTTCTATGATATCGCCCACCATCATGCGCGGGTTCATCGAGGAATACGGATCCTGAAAAATGATCTGCAGATCACGGCGATGGGGACGCAATTCCCGGGTCGTCATATGCGTCAGCTCCATCCCGTTGTATTCCACGCTGCCTGCCGTAGGACGAATCAACTGCAAAAGCGCCTTGCCCACTGTGGTCTTACCGCATCCTGATTCCCCCACCAGCGCCACCGTGCGACTGCGTTGTAACTCCAGAGACACACCATCTACCGCCCTGACTTGGCCGACTACGCGTTGAAATAAGCCCTTATGAATTGGAAAGTGAACCTTGATGCGATTGACATCCAAGATCCTTTTCCCCGCCTCAAGCGCTTCATTGGCGGCATGCTCCACTGTCGGCTTGCGATCGTGCACCTGCCCGGAAGGTTTCGCCAGCTTGGGATCGAGCAGATGGCAACGGGCGCCGTGACCGCCCTCCGTTTCCAGCCAGCGCGGCACTTGATCGCGACAGGTTTGCCAAGCGTAATCGCATCTATCGACGAAGCGGCAGGCGGTAAATTCCTGCGCCAGGGACGGCACCGACCCGTGGATCACCGCCAAGGGCTTGCCGCGCTTGCCCTTGGCCGGCAACGAGGCGAAAAGCTTCTGCGAATAAGGATGCAGCGGTTCGGCAAAGAACGCCTCGCGGCGTGCCTGCTCGACAATGTGACCGGCATACATCACCGCGACATGATCAGCCATACCCGCCACCACGCCGAGATCATGAGTGATAAGCAGGATTGCCATCCCGGTATCTTTCTGCAATTGCTGCAACAGCTCCAATATCTGGGCTTGGATAGTGACATCCAGCGCGGTGGTGGGCTCATCGGCGATGAGCAATTCCGGTTCGCCGGCGAGGGCGATGGCGATCATCACCCGCTGCTTCATGCCACCGGAAAGCTGATGGGGGTATTCCCCATAGCGGCGCCCTCTATCCGGTATCCCTACCGCGTCCAGCAGTTCGAGCACGCGGTCGCGCCGCTTTGCGCCGCGCAATCCACGATGGCGCTCCAAGACCTCGCCGATCTGTTCACCGACCGTGAGTACCGGATTCAACGATGTCATGGGTTCCTGGAAGATCATGGCCATACGGTGACCGCGCACACCTTGCATCGCCACTTCCGACAGGGTCAGCAGGTCACGGCCGTCCAATAACACCTCGCCCGACACATTGCCCGCCGCCTGCTGGGGCAGCAACTGCATGATACTGAGCGCGGTCATGGATTTTCCGCAACCCGACTCTCCGAGCAATGCAAAGGTCTCGCCGCGCCGCACATCGAAACTGACGCCGTCAACGGCGCGAATCGCCCCCTTACTGCTGGGAATATGAGTCTTGAGACCGCGGATCGATAACAGTACGTCGTTGTTCGCCACCTATTGTTTCCTCAATCTTGGATCGAAGGCGTCGCGCACCGCGTCGGAAAATAGATTCGCCGCCAGCACCAACACAAACATCATCACGAATGCCGATAACAATGACCACCATACGATAGGTTCACGAGCCATCTCTAAACGCGCCGCATTGATCATATTGCCCCAGCTGTTCATGGTCGGGTCCACGCCGACCCCGACATACGACAATACCGCTTCCGCCAACACCAGTCCGCTGAAGTCCAGCACCACCGAGATCAGCACGATATGCATCACGTT
>CAYWIQ010000228.1:0-4236 GCA_964458405.1 uncultured Chromatiaceae bacterium | reverse complement strand
CACATTTGCTGGCTACGGTGCGCGATATCAGTCAGCGTAAACGGGTAGAGGCGGAACTCGCCCATTCCAGGCAGGAATTGTTGGCACGGAATGAAAGCCTTCGTTTGGTGAATGAATTGTCTTCGCGATTACATGCTGGGGTTGACGTTAATACCATAGCCGATCAAACACTGAGTGCGCTGCTCAGCATGAGTCGTACGCCCAATGTCGCCTTCTACTTAATGGATCGAGAGAGGCAGAAGTTATCGCTTGCGGGCAGCCTAGGATTCAATGGTGCGTTGCTTGAGCTTGGCTCAGAACTCCCTCTATCCGGAAGCCTCAGTGGTATTGCGCTATCGCGGCGCAGGTTGTTGGTCAGCTCCGATTTTAGTGACGATTCACGCCTCGAACACGCCGTGAAAGCGGCGTTGCTTAAGAGCGGCTTTGTGTCGGGTGTCGTAATTCCACTGATCTATGGTGATGAGCCGCTTGGTTGCTTCAATCTGATCTATCAGGGTAAGCGCGACTTCAGCGGTCTTGAAATCGAAACACTGGAATCTATCGGTAAGACGGTATCCCTGTCGCTGGCGAACGCTCAACACATGTCCGAATTGGAATACCTAGCCCATCACGACACCTTGACCAAGCTTCCTAATCGTACCGTATTGCATGTCGAACTCGAAAAGCGCCTTGCCGACAGCCGCGCCTCCGCAACGGTTGCGCTGATGTTGCTTGATTTGGATCGCTTTAAGGAAATCAACGATACGTTGGGCCATTATGTAGGTGATGCCTTGTTGAAGCAAATCGGCCCACGATTGGAGTCTGTGCTTGATGGTCGTGAAGTCTTGTTATGCCGTCTCGGGGGTGATGAGTTTACATTATTGTTTAGCGATATACGCAGCTGCACCGAATTGGCGGAAATCGCACAGCGCTTACTGAAGGCGCTTAAGGGGTCATTCAGCATAAATAACATGCTTCTTGAACTGGATGCCAGTATTGGCATTGCAGTTCATCCGCAAGACGGCGGTGATAGCCATGCTTTGCTGCGTTCAGCGGATGTGGCGATGTACGAAGCTAAGAGCAAAGGAAGCGGTTACTCGTTTTATGACCGAACGCTGGACAAGCATTCCCCGGAGCGCCTGGCTTTGATGACGGAGTTGGGGAACGCTATTCGTCAAAATCAGTTGTGTCTCCACTTTCAACCCAAAGTCAATTTGAAGGCCGACTCGATTACGGGTTTCGAGGCCTTGGTTCGGTGGCAGCATCCGCGTCGGGGGTTGATGTATCCCGATCGCTTTTTGCCCATGGCTGAGGTTAGTGAAGTGATTCATCAGATGTCTCGCGAGGTAATCCGTATCGCCGTTCAAAATAACGCGATGTGGAGCAAGAGCGGTTATGATTTTACCGTTGCAGTTAATTTATCGGTACGCAATCTGGTGGATGAGCGTTGTGTGGGCGTGCTTAAGGAGGCCTTGGAAGAAAACGGTGTTGATCCTAATATGCTGGAGCTGGAGATCACCGAAACCGCACTGATGCAGGATGCTGAGGGTGCGGTGAAACTGCTGGGTCGTATAGCAGATCTGGGTATCAAGCTGTCGATAGATGATTTTGGTACCGGCTATTCTTCGTTGGCCTATTTGCGGCGATTTCCCATACATGCGTTAAAGATAGACCGGGTATTCGTCAGGGACATGCTTAAGAACGAGCAAGATGCGATTATCGTACGATCGACGATTGCGTTGGCGCATAACCTCAATCTGATGGTCATTGCCGAAGGCGTCGAAGATGCGGATACCCTATCAGCCTTGAGACAGATGGATTGTGATTTGGCTCAAGGCTATTTCATCAGCAAGCCGCAAACCTGGCCTAAGATCTCAGAGTGGTTGAGCACTGAAAGCCGGTGGTAGAGTGCAAGGAGGTTTTTCGTGACGTGGGAGGAAGTGCGCGATAGCGCCATCCCGTTCCCATTCTTTGATCGATCGTGACGGTTGTCCGTTCGTTAATGTCAGATTGTTCCCTCTGCCAGGTGAAGACCGAGGGGTGAATTGCAGTTACCAGATGTGGGCTAGTTTTACCCGAAATAAGCAGATCCGCTTTGCCGGTCAGGGTCATTGCCGTCGACGGTGATTATTGCTGTCACCCTAAGCCGGCCGGTCTTGGCGGTATGGTTCGGTGGATTGCGTTTCTGGAATTCGGATATCCCCCGGCCCAGGCTTGGGCCGGGGAGATGCATCGTCACTTCTCTTTTAGGTTATTGCTTGGGGGGCGATCATCCCCATACATGGGCCATGGACGCGACATCAAATATCAGCAGGACGAATACCGCGGCCGTAGCTAGATAGCTTCCTCTAGATTCTGGGACTGGATTCATTGACATTCTCCTTGGTTGTTGACTTGCTTCTATCTATGGGTATAAGACGGTGGGAGATGCTGCACCGCTTAACTTGATAAGTATAGTAAGGTTATTTCAGCTTGCCAGTTGAGGGCGGCAGCTATGGGTGGTTATCGGGTTTACAGGCTGAGATCTGTTGCGACGGATTCTTGAAAATTATTTAAAAACAGTCAGTTCAGTTCGAGGTGAGGGTTAGCAGGATGTCGGCGTACCAGGCGCAGTTCAGACCCAGCGCCTCGTCCAATTCCAGGTCACGGGTACCGACATCCAGTCGCGCCGAATGGACGCCCAGGAGGATCCACGGCAGGTCGCCCTGCTGGCTGTCCGCCGTCGCGGCACGCATCACAACGGGTGCACCGCTGGTGCCGCGGTGGGTGCGTGCGTCGGTGAGGAAGTAACCCTTGCCCTGGAAGCGCAGGCCGAACGAAGAGGCGATCACCGCTTGGCGTACCACCGGCATGTGATGCAATGTATCGTGGAATCCCAGGGGAAAACCCACCATCAACACCGAGGTGCCGACCTCAGCTTGGTCGAGGCTGTGCAGCAGGTGAGCCGGTGTGAAGGCGCGATAGACCGCCGCCGCGGGCAGCGCATTACGGTCGATCTCGATGACCGCCACGTCGATCTCCCCGGCGGCGTCTAGGCCCTGGCGCCACAGGCCGTTGCCGTCGCGATACAGCGGGATGGAGAACAGGGTGGATTCGGCCATGTTGTCGGGGTTGGTATGCAGCTCGATCTCGATGCGGTCGGGGAAGTGCTTGCTGGGCTCATCGACCATGACGTGGCGGCTGGTTACCAGAAACAGGCGTTGGTCGCGCGCGAAGAAAAAGCTGCTGGCATTGGTTAGCGGCTGCTGTTGTTGAAAGGTACGGAGGGACGCGGTGGTGAGCAGCAGGGATTCGATCATCGCTGGGGCGGTATCTCGCGTCGGTGGTCTCAATGGCTGTTGCAGGTATCAACCCGGCCTTCGGCATTGTACGTCAGCGCCATGCGCTGCGTCCAAAGGGTGTGCCGGGTGATGGGTGTAGGGTGTATCCGTGATGACGGCTTGTGTTACGAGGGCCGTTGCACCCTCGCCGCGCCGTGGCGGCGAGGATTTCGGGATTCAAGCCAAACCGTGCTTTACTGCTTGACGAAGACGAAGACACCCCAGGCCAAGTGGCCTTTCTTGCCGCCGTCTACCCAGTGCCCCAGGCCTTTTTTCATCCGCTCGATGTAGGCGGGGGTGACGACCTCTCGCAGGTCGTGTTCACGGCGCTCGGTTTCCTCGAGCACCCGCGAATAATGATTGACCAACTGCTGGGTCATTTCATCGAACAACTTTTCGCTCAGCCCCAGTCGTTGGGCGGTTTCACGATAAAACCGCGGGGACCCCAGTGAGGAAAGGTGAATGCGGTCCAGGATCGGTTGCAATACGCCCGGCGGGCAGTCATCGGCCTGCATCGGGTCGGTGAACACGAACTGGCCGCCCGGTTTGAGCACCCGTGCGACTTCTTCCAGGACCTTTTCGCGATTGCCGCTGTGCAGGATGGCGTCTTGAGACCATACCACGTCGAAGCTGGCATCGTCGGCGGGGATGGCCTCGAAACTGCCGTCTACAACATTGATCTGGTCGGTCAGACCACGTTGGCGGTTGATCTCCCGGTCACGCTGGTTTTCCTTTTCACTCAAGTTGAGCGCCGTCACCTTGCAGCCGAAGGTCTTCGCCAGATAGCGGGCCGCGCCGCCGTAGCCGGCACCGATGTCCAGCACGTGGGTGGTGGACCCTATACCGGTGAGTAATTCCGCCATGTGACGGACGGTACGGTGGCTGGCGTCGATGATCGACTCGATCATCTTCGCGGTCGTCGTCTTGCCCGAGGTTC